>NZ_JAKZGV010000041.1:0-39885 GCF_022557375.1 Shewanella sp. MM_2022_3 | reverse complement strand
TTGAAAATGGAGGACGTTATAGTAGTTTGAACAGTATTGACTGTAAGTCTCTCGATGGTGTGATTGTTGGAGAAAAAGTATCTTTGATAGTCAGAGGAAAGGAAGTTTTATCCGTATCACAAAATGAAATAGAATTAGTTAGCTATTCAAGTTTGAGTAAAAATCATATGAATAGACTAGCAAGTACTTTGATTGCAGCGCTACTTCTTACAATGTTTTCAATTTGGAGATTCAAAAGCATTTTCGATAACAAAAGCTAAACAGTACAGGCATACTGTTCTGGTCAACCCAAACTGGACACTTTTACTTGAGAATTTTCAAACTCTACAGCTGACAGATCGTCATTAGCAGAATGCAGCCGCTCCAAGTTGTAATATTTCATGTAAGCAGTAACATCTTGCTTCATAAACTCCCTTGTTGGTTGATTAACTTTAAAAATCCAATCGTGTTTTAAGCTGTCAAAGAATCGCTCAACAACGGCATTATCCCACAACTGCATGGATGTAGGAGGTAGAGCAACGCAGTAGCAGTTGCCGAACACGCACCCACATCACCCATGCTGGCTCGGATACCATAGCTCGATAGCAGCCTACTGAATTGCTTACTGGTATATTGCGAGCCTCGGTCACTGTGAAATACCAACCCTCGCGCTGGTTGTCGCAGGTTGTAGGCTTTTATTAATGCCTTAGATATACTCGGGGAGCCCATGTCTGTCATAACCTGTCAATTCACCTGCGTTAGATTTTTTTGCGATATAACTACAGTGACTATGTGCTTTTAGTAAGTCGAGTACAATTTCATGGTTTATTTCGAACCACTCCCCAATTACGCGTTGATCTTTGTACTTCTGGTGTAGTTGTGTTTCAAGCTCACGATCAGTACCACTGTCAATCGACAATAAATCGAGCCACCCATTTTGAATCAACAACATAATGCACTTTCCGTTTACCTACAACTTGTAAAAGTTAATATTGTTCAAAAAAGAACCATCAAAAGTCACAGGGATAGCATCTGAGGTAATAAATTGAGCTAATTCCTTCAAAAATAGTGTATTTCAGACGAGGTAAGTCATCCCATAGTGCTTGGGAAGTTTTAGGCAATGATTGTTGTCGAAGTGATATAAGCCGTTGTCAGTTACTGTAAAAGTGCTGGCAGCTTGCCGCAAAATGCCGTCGTCGCTTTTCGAGATGTTCGCAATAATCGGTCAGTTCTTGCAGAGTGCCTACAGGGCCATGAAATAACTTACCAAATTCGGTGGTCAGCTTGAGCCAATTGTCATGGGGGATATTTAATCTGTTCAGTATCTTGGCGCTACTTTCACTGATGCATCCACGTTTATCATTGCGAATAATTCGGCCCGTATCATCCACCAACTGAAGGTAATCTTTTAATGAAAACGCAATGCCATTGGGTTGGTTGTCGCACTCATTACCAATAAAAGGCAGGAGATTGCTCGGCTGCTCACCTTTTAATGCGGCCCGAATACGTAGTTGGATACTGGTATGGTCTGATTGTTCTGGTGTATCAGCAAGTTGCGCTCGAATCGGATTTAAATCAACATAAGTCATACAGGCTAATACCGCAGCTTCATCGAGTAGGGCTTGTGATTTGAATCGCCCCTCCCAGAAGCGACCTGTACAGTTATCCTCTTGATTTGCTTGCCTTGCAATCGGTTCGTTAAGGCAGCGCATAAACCATGAAATATCACACAAACGACTGCGATAAAGGGCGATTGAATGCTTTAATCGGTTGACCTGATGAGCTTCAACTAACTCACCTTTAACGAATTTTTGCGTTAATTCATCGCCTTTAAACAACTTATGCCACTGCTCAAGCACTTCGCGGTCAGTCCAACGATTTGCCGTCTCGATATCGACTCGCAGCACCACATGCAGATGATTAGACATCACGGCAAAGGCTGCGATATCAATGGCAAAAACCGCTTCAAGTTCAAACAATAATGACTCTACCCAAGCGCGGCGATGGTCATAGTTTTTACCCGAGTAACTATCATCACCACATAAAAATGCTCGCCGTACCACGCGGCTACAGCAATGATAATAGGGCGTGTCTTCAAGACTTATCTGAGTTCTGCGAGGGCGCGGCATACAAACCTCCTTGTTCAATGCTTAACCAAAGCATAGTAGGAGGTTAGCTACCTCGCTATTAAGGTTGGGTGTCCATGTTTTGTTCGTCCAACACCAAAAGCTGTGAAGGTGGTTGCCAAAACTCAAAACGTTAAAGGCTTACTTGGCCACGGTTAAGAGTCCGCGACAAAGAAAGCACACTTTCAGCGTTGATGCAGCCTTTGTGAAACCAAACTTTCCATGTGGAGCATCCAACAACATTGAAGCATCGAAGCTTGATGGTTTTCAGCGACTTTGAAACTGCTGAACATTCAACACATTCTACCAAGTGAGAATCCGACAAACTCGAAAGCCAAGTTGTGAAATTTGAACGCTAAAAGCGGATTTTTCAGAACGATTGAGCTTGGATTTTGATGATTCCTGCCTTTAAGAAGCTAACGACGCCCGCAGCGGCGAGCGTAGCGAGTCCAGCAGCCGAAGGCTGCGTGCTGCCGGGCCTTGTTATGCCAATTGCCGAAGCCAATCATTGAACCACTCCTTGGGCATTTGCTCGGCATCAAAGTCTTTGGTCCGGAGCTCTTCAAGCGTGTATGTGTTTGCCAGATAGAGATCCCACTGAGTTTCCACATCCGTGAGAACAGGTAGCAATCTCTCAATTTCTGGATCGGCATCAACATCGAGATACTGACACCAGAACCTATCGCACCATTCTGCGATCTGCCTGTGCGAGTATGGGGATGCTTCTGGGGTTGCGCCCCATCCAAGCATTTGGATCACTGATTCTCGCGTAAACGACATTTCCGCTGGCGTACTTGGTTTCATAGTTTGGAGCACATACTCACTAAGGCATAACATTTTATTCGTGCGCATGCGCGTTTATCACGTTAGACCAGTAAAAACGCGCACAGTTAACTATCTGTATGTAAAGAAGTTATCAGATTTTTTACAAATACACCATCCGGAAAAACGCGCATGCGCGTTTTCCAAACCTATTAACTAAGCTCAATATATTTTATCCAATTGATTTAAAATGACTTTCAATTTTATTTTTTGGAAAAACGCGCACGAATGTTGTTCTCAAAACCCTCAAAAACTAGCGTAATACGATATGACTGTATATCTAACTAGGATTCGGCTGTTATAGAGAAGCACTAAAGTGGAGGGCTAATAGATGAGATTTTGTAGGGTAACTCTTTCGTAAAGTCCAGAACGAACAAACGTGTGCTAACAAGTTTTGGGGCATAAGCTTTTTTACGGTGGAGCAAAACAGCCCAATAACTGAAATGACTTATCCTAGGCGCTATAGCCAATAATAAAGGCGGGAACTTCCCGCCTTCATTACGTAATTTGAGGGTTGGCTAGGATTCAGGGCACGCTTTGGGCTCGCGTTTAAACCGCACAATTCGTGGCAGTAGTAAGCCTGCGATAACCACGATAATCCCTAACAGTTGCAATTCGGTAACGGCTTGGCCAAGCATAAACGAGGTTAATACGGAGAAGATGGGGACAAAGTTAAAAAACAGTGATGCGTTGGCTGAACCTAACTGACGCACGCCATTTAACCACAACAAATAGCCCGCAACCGTACCAAATACGCCGATATAGACGACTTCAGCCATGCCTAACGCCGAACTATTTACTAACTCTGCGATGGGATGCACCTCTGGCGAAGCCAAACATAAAGCGCCAATCACGGCAGCGCCACTCAGCATGCCGATAAAGGTATAAGGGATGACTGGCATCCAGCGGCTGATACCTTGGCTGAAATAGGTGTAAAAACTCCAGGCCAGCATGCCGCCAAATATCAATTTATCTCCGTGGTTTATCTGCATTGAGAAGAGGGTTTCAAGGTGCCCATTGGTGATCACCATCAGCACGCCGGTGAGACTCACCAGCAGACTAAAACACTGGGCAAACGATGGCAGAGTACGCAGGGCAACACAGGCGATCAATGATGTGATCAGCGGGCTAAGGGCCATGATTAATGAGCCGTTCGTCGCATTCGTTGACGCCAATCCCGTAAACAGGCCAAGGTTAAGGCCGCCAATTCCTACCGCGCTGACCAGAATAATCCACAGCCATTGATTGATGTTTAAGTGCAATTTTGGCATACGGACGAGCTTGAGGTAGATAGCGAGACAGGCCGCGGCAATCACAAAGCGCCAGAACACTAAGGTCAAGGCATGCACTTCGCTTAACACTTGTTTACCAATGGGAAAGCAACTTCCCCAAAAGAAGGTGCAGATAATCAGCAGGATCACTGCTTTTATCGTTGGATCAGATTTCATCGCCACTCCTGATGACTTGTCAAATACTGAGCCTTAGTGTATTGATTTCAATAATTGGATAAACAAGCAAAAGTAAGATGGTAAATGCCAATAATGAAATCTAACTATTCGTTGGACGATCTGCGCTGTTTTTGTGCAGTTGCACGCTCAGGGAGCTTTAAGGAGGCCGCCCAATCCTTAGGTATGCCGCTCTCCACCTTAAGTCGCCGTATCCGCCAGTTAGAGACCGATTTGCAACTAAGATTGCTCAATCGAGACGCTCACCGCGTCATCTTAACCAGCATTGGTGAGCAGTATTTTGAGCGCTCTGTAGCCTTGTTTGATGAACTCAATAATATTGACGAAGACTTGCATCGGGATAAGTACCAGCCACAGGGGAAAATCCGTATTTCGGCGCCCATCAATTCTGGCACTCATTTTCTTCGGTCGATTTTTTATGATTTTCTGCTGCAATATCCCGATATTCAGTTGGATTTGAGCTTTTCAAACTCGCTTATCGATATTGAAGCGGAAGGAATGGATGTGGCGTTTAGAGTGGGCAATCCAGTGGTGGAAAACTGGATTGCCAGACCGTTAAAACACATTCACTTTATTTTGTGCTCTCACCCTGACTACGACATATTGAGCATCACTTCGCCAGACAAGTTATGCGGCCACCCAACCATCATTTGCCGCCCTATGATACCTTGGCAATTGGTGCATAAAACGACCGGCGAAGAGTTTGATTATCACCCGAATAAGGGGGTCAGGCTGGAGGTAGATGAACTGATGCTACTAACCCACGCCATCAAAACAGGAATAGGTATCGGGTACGTGCCGGATTATTTTGCGCTACCTATGATAGCGCAGGGGGAAGTGAATCATGTTCTCCCAGACTGGAGTAGCAAAGCCCGCACTTTATCCATGTTATATCGGGACCGCGACCACCTCCCCATGCGGGTGCGGTTGTTTATCGAGTTTGTAAAATTGCACTTTAAGTAGGAGTAAATTAATTCATCTATTACAAACCAATAAAGCGACATGACCCACCCCAAAGTGGCTAGAACAATGGTAATAAGTCCTGATATAAAGAGATTGTTCAATCGTTAGTCAGGTTCTGCGAGATAGCGGTATACAAACTTTCTTGTTTAATGCTTAAGCAATATACCTTCGGAGATTATTTACCGCGTCGTTAAATTGGGGAGTCTACTTTTCGCCTATAATTTTTAACCTTGTTTTATCTCGTTTTTAAGTTATCAATCTTGAATAGTGAGCGGAATTATATTGAGCTTTTTCGTCTCCATATCAATAAACGCAATCACTAGCGAAATAGTGTTATCTTTTACGTGTCTTTCAATTTTATCTGCGATGGCTAATTGCGAACCAGATAAACGCAGTGAGTAGATGACCATATCTAACCAAGGCTTAGAAAATTGCAAAAAACAACCCATTGATTGTTTATCTAGCTGAATACCGCCGTCAGAACCTGTAATTTTCATACCAAGCATTAATAAAAATTGTCCGTTTTTCTCGCCGGCTGCAAGCATGTCATTATTATATTCACCTCCAAATCGACCAGGTAATACTTCTAGACCTTGCTGTTCTGCAACTGTGACGAATATGTCACTCCGACGACGAGCATCTGTCGAATATTCATTCATTTGATAACTGATATCTTGTATCTGTTTATCGACATTTACTGGTGATTTATTTTTAAAAATATCAAATATGCTCATATAAAATCTCAATTCTAAACAAAGGGTGATGAACCAACAGTAATATCGACTCGTTTATCTACTTCACTCACAGGCGAGTAAGATGCCATCTCGTTAGTAAATGGCTGAAATATATAAAAATCGGCTAAGAAGTCATATTCATCACGATACGTGACAAGAGGGGATATCGGTAGCCATTCCATAGGCAAATAAGGACTATCAACTTGTACCTGATATCCAGCACGCCAAGCCATTTTGGCGTAAATAAAGCCAAACAACGACATTAAATGCTCGGTTAATCCCAGTGCGCCATCAAAATTGCGCACTTTAGCTTTTGGGCCCGTAAGGTTGTTCAATACCTGCTCCATCGCAGGTACATCACCTTTTGCCAGCGCAAGATAAAACTCTTGGTCAATTTGGTACTTTGCCATTTTCTTACCTGGTGGATTGGCTAAAATATATTCTGCACGTTCCCCCAACAAATCCCATTTACCTTGAAGCGCTAAAATCGCTTGGAACGCATGATATTCAGGGCACCCCACACGGTTGCGCACTGCTTTCCCGCCTGTTACTCGGTAAAGAGGAGAGATAAACTGGCTGTGCCAGTTTATCAAAGGCTCATGATCACTTATCAGTGCCATAAAGTGGCAAAATGCTCCTTGCCAGACGCTATTTGCTCTCTGGTAGTAGAGTCGATACAACTTTGCGGAGGTATAGGCATGTTGGCGAAGTTGCTCTAAATCCCCATCCTTAAACCATGCCAGCAAGGATTTCGCATAATAGTGAGACTTCAATTCTAATAAGCAACCTTGTCGTGAGCCTTTATTCGTCGCAATATACTCTAGCGCATCATCAATTCCCGGTTCTACAGTCCAATTAAGTCTATCTATTCCCGTTTCAAAACATATTTTTGCCATGGCATTTTATTCCATAAATAACTTCAACACTGGCTTTAACGGTTATATTTACCATCATACTTTACAGCTATAAACCACAGTTGAAGAAAACAACCTAATACAATGCATGAGCTGAGTTGCGAATTTTGTAAGTATTTAGCTGACCAATCCGCGTTACTGATGCAACTATGCCAATAAATAACACTATCGACTTGTTTTAGACTCGCTAAGCAGGAAAAACAGCTATAGCACTGAGCACTAGAGCGAGCGGTATGAGTGTGATCATGGCAAGGCTACCTAGACAACCAGATAGCTGCTTTTGTCGTGCTAAATTTTCGGCTTCACTCATTTGTTTAACTGCCAGCTCTACATCTGCTTTTCGCTTTTCTAGTAACTGTGCAGAGGCTATAACCAGTTCTTGAGAGTCAGCGGGAACTTTCTCGGTTACAAGGGCGAGTTCACCCTTGAAGGCGTGTACCGTATAGCGATAATTTCCTTTCGAGAAAGTGTCTTTCTCAAAATTGACATTGAGTACGGCATTGAATCCACAATGCTTTGCAAGCTGTTCTAAATGACGTCTCCCCTCACTGGGATCCTTAAAAAAACGGGTAGCAATGGGAAAACTGGCTATCACTGTGCCGTTTTGGGGGCGACTGTCTCTAGTGGTAAAAAAGTTAACTAATCGCTCCTTGATAAAGACTTCAGGCAAACTGATTGCTTTGGCGGCTAGGCCTTTAGGTGTGGGCGTGGGATCAAAATTGACAATACTGCCTTTGACTAACTTGTCTTCATCTTTCCTGTTTAAAAGCTCGGAAAAATGCAAAAAATAACTCTCACCATCATCACCTTGGATAAACCCATACTTTTTAGTCGCAAGGTATGAGACAACTTTTCCTTTCAAAATATAAACCTATTTAAATGAATGTTGAGATTAGTATGTTTGTTGGTTTTGTTAAGTGAAAAATATTGTAAATCATATAGATAATATTATAAAAGCACTTATTTGTTGTCGTGCGAGATATTGAGCACATTTTCAAATGGGAGTGTCGATTCCGGTTTTCCTTTCATCATCGGCTTACATTTTAGAATTCTGCGTTTTATGTTTTTTGCTAGGCTGTCGTTATTTATCGTTTTTTATATTAAAACTAGGCTTGAGTTAGACGCTCAAGTACAGGGAGGCAATTCTGTTTGCTCTCGATTAATGCTGCTAGTTGCTTTTCCCTTTTTGCTGACATTAAACAAGGCTTGTTTGAGGAATTACAGCGTGCAGGCGGGCAGATATTCGGATAGTTCTAATAAATTCAAATCGGGGTCGCGGATATAGACTGAGTTGATGCGGCCTGTCGCACCGGTGCGCAGTACTGGGCCTTCAATAATCGCAACTTCAAGACTGTTTAAGTGGTTGATCACTTCTTCGATATTGTGGCTGACCACAAAGCAGAGATCGGCACTGCCGGGCGTGGCAAGGTTTGCCTTAGGTTCAAACTCGGCGCCTGCTTGGTGAAGATTGATTTTTTGATCGCCAAAGCTTAAGGCGATTCGGCCCTGACCAAATACGGACTTTTTCATCCCTAACACGCGTTGATAAAAGTCGACGCTGGCCTCGATATCTTTCACGGTTAACACTAAATGGTCTAGGCGGGTCACGCGCATATTCTTTCCCTCGATGCCGTAGCGGTTTGTTATTAGTTTTCTCTGCGCCTTACCTTACATCAAGTGCTGGTGCAAAAGTGACTCTGTGGTAGCATTTAACGCGCTTTTTAGCGTAAATAATTTATGCCTTTTTTTATCCCATTGGATTTGATGAGATTGTAATGAAGAAAACCTTAGCCCGTGGCTTGATGAACCTGCTGCCGATGGCGTTAAGCCTGTGGTTGTTTTGGTCATTGTTTGTATCGTTAGATGGTTTAGGGATTTTTATTTTAGAGTTGGTAGGGATTAACCAACATTTTGTCGGCGCTGGCTTTATCTTAGTCGTGGCCATAGTGTTTGCCGTGGGCCTGTTGTTTTCGGTGAGCCCGATTGTGTGGCTCTATGGCTGGATTGAACGTCAGCTGATGCGTTTTCCGCTGTTTAAATCTGTCTATGGCAGTATTCGTGATATCGCTTCCTTAATGAACCGTGAGGGCAAACCCAATACTCAGCAAACCGTGTTGGTTAAACAGGCCAATGGCGGGTTTGTGGTGGGCTTTATTATGACGGATACACCGCCGCAGCCGTTGCTCGATGCGCTGCCTGAGGGAGATTGGGTGCCTGTGTTATTTCAACTCAGTTACCAAATGGCGGGGGTGACTAGCCTCGTCAAACGTGAAGATTTGATTTTAGTCGACTGGTCTTTTGAAGAGGCGATGCGCTTCAATTTAACGGCGGGTATCTCGCAAACGCCGGGCGCGACAACGGTAAAAACTAAAGCTGAATAGAGCTGTTTTGGTTTTTTACGTCAAATAGAGGCATTTTTGTGATACAATCCGATGGCGACTTAATAGGTCGCCATTTTTTATGCTGATTCAGCGGTAGCTGTTTAGCATTATCTTTGTCTCTATTGAGTCAGTTTTCGACAGTATGTGGTCTCTGTTCGAAGGCACTCCAGTAGAGCTTAAGCAAGGCCGAGTCGATATTTGATACGGGTTAACCGTTAGCCGCTAATCGCGCTTTGCATTCCTCATCCTCGATATCACGAATATCGAACCGCTTATATGCATTATGTCGCCATTGAGGTTGAACTCTGCGATCCGGTCGCATGCTGTCGATGCTCGCTGTCTTTAAGAGGGCGGCTGGTTCTAAAAGGGCATTGCACAACTGCGGTGTAGTGGTTTGTCGAGCAAATGGTTACTGACTTTGCTATTGCGTAAAAGCGTCGAGCAAACAGGCTAAGGTGAGGAAGCGTTTTCAACATGAGTATGACATCACAAGGTATTGCTGACCGCGAGCCCTTGTCATGGATTATTTATGCCTATTTCATCCTGACCACATACTGCTGAGGCTAGGGTTACCTATTATTGCGCTATCTCTTCAACATCGAAGGGATGTTAATAGGGAACTGGCTAGAACAAGGGAGTTTTATGTCTATCAAGTCGAGTATTAATCCACCGGTTTTTTATTCGTCGGTCTTTTTTATCACATTAATGGTGATGATCTGCGCCATTTGGCCCACCGAGGCCAATCACTTTTTCAAATCCATGCAGTCGTGGCTAGAGGCGAAAGCGGGCTGGTTGTATATCCTTGGTGTAGCGATTTTTCTGATTTTTATCATCTTTGTTATGGTCAGTCGCTTTGGCGATATTAAGCTCGGCCCCGATCATGCCGTGCCCGACTATAGCTATAAGAGCTGGATTGCCATGCTGTTTTCGGCGGGGATGGGGATTGGATTGATGTTCTTCGGCGTTGCCGAACCCGTGATGCATTACTTAGCGCCGCCCGATGCAACCCCTGAGAGTTTGGCTGCCGCTAAAGAGGCGATGAAGATTACTTTCTTCCATTGGGGCATACATGCCTGGGCGATTTACGGCGTGGTTGCCCTGAGTTTGGCCTATTTTGCTTATCGGCATAAGTTGCCCTTGTTACCTCGCAGCGCACTCTATCCCTTAATCGGTGAGCGCATTCATGGCCCGATTGGCCACTGCGTCGATACCTTTGCGGTATTAGGGACTATGTTCGGGGTGGCGACTTCCCTCGGGTTTGGGGTGTTGCAGGTTAACTCGGGCCTAAGCTATTTATTCGAGCAACTGCCTAATAACACCACGGTGCAAGTGTCGCTGATTATTGGCATTACCTTACTCGCTACTCTGTCGGTTTTTTCAGGGCTCGATAAAGGGGTGAAGCGCTTAAGTGAGCTTAACTTAGGCTTGGCCCTTATTCTGCTGCTGATTGTGTTAATTCTTGGCCCAACGGTAATGTTGCTACAGGCCTTTGTGCAAAATACCGGTAGTTATCTAAGTGATATCGTTAATAAAACCTTTAATCTGTATGCCTATCAGCATAAGGAAGACTGGCTTGGCGGTTGGACGCTACTCTACTGGGGCTGGTGGATTTCGTGGTCACCTTTTGTCGGCACCTTCATTGCGCGGGTGAGTCGCGGCCGTACCATACGTGAGTTTTTAGTCGGCATTTTATTTGTACCTTCGGCGCTGACCTTTTTGTGGATGACGGTATTTGGTAACTCGGCCATCGACGCCATTATGAATCAAGGCGCGACCTACCTAAGCGAAGCGGTGAATACCAATGTTCCCGTGGCGCTGTTTGTGTTTTTTGAACATATGCCGTACCCGCACCTGTTATCGGGCATTGGGATTTGTTTAGTGGTGACCTTTTTTGTGACTTCATCTGACTCCGGTTCCTTAGTGATCGACAACCTGACCTCGGGGGGCGATAACAATGCGCCCGTTTGGCAACGGGTGTTTTGGGCATTGCTACAGGGTGTGGTGGCCTCAGTGCTGCTGCTTGCGGGTGGCTTACAGGCACTCCAAACCGCCGCTATTGCCAGTGCGATGCCATTTTTATGCGTGATGTTGCTGATGTGTTTAGGGCTGTATAAGGCGCTGAAGGACGATTGGCTGAAGATCAACAGTGTGCAGCTCCATACCACCAGTGTGCAATATGCTAAGACCAATATCAGCTGGGAGGAGCGTATCGAAGTCTTAGTGTCGCATCCCACCGAAGATGAGGCGCGTATCTTCCTCAATAATGTCGCGACACCAGCGTTATCTAAGGTGTGTCAGCAATTTATGAGCAAGGGACTGACGGCGGATCTTGAATATCTCGACGGCAAAGTGCGATTGGTGATCAGCAACGAAGCCTACCAACCCTTCGTTTACGGTGTGCGGATGCGCTGCTTTGAAATCGTCAATCCGGTCGGTGAAGAGTTAGAGCAGGGCAACAATTGGTATTATCGCGCCGAAGTGTACTTAGAGCAGGGCGGCCAACACTATGATGTGATGGGCTATACCGAAGAGCAGCTATTGGCGGATGTGGTCACCCAATACGAGAAATACCTGCACTATTTGCACTTGTCCAATGCCGACCAAGGACATGTCGCCTAAACGCTTTGCGTGTTAGAAATATTGCCCCAAGGAATAACTCGGATTATCCTTGGGGCACTTTTTTAGGGGTCATCAGTTAGGTGTGAGCATGTCAGCAAATCCAGGCCAAAGTAAGTTAGATCAAGTCTTAGCCCAAGAGCGTGAATACCGCGCAAAGCGTGAGGGCGGTTACCGCGAGCAGGCGCTCAAATTGTATCCTTGGATCTGTGGCCGCTGTACCCGCGAATTTACCTCAAAAAATTTAAGCGAGTTGACGGTTCACCATAGAGATCACAACCACGACAACAACCCATCCGACGGCTCGAATTGGGAATTATTGTGCCTCTACTGCCACGATAATGAACATTCACGCTTCGAAGAACTGATCCGCTACGGCAGTACCACCGAAACCAAGCAAGCGGCGGCGACCTATAATCCCTTTGCCGATTTAAAAGCGATGATGAAAAAGTAGCGATAAAAGTAAAAAGCCTGAAATATCAGGCTTTTTTCGCAAGTCGCGCCTCGGCTTCCAGCCATTTAGCGCGGCTTAGCACCTGTTGATTTTCGTCGCCTTCGAAATGGGCTTTGCGGGCAGGGAGCTGCGCAATAATCGCAGTGTGTTCAGCATCGCTGGCATTGCGCCAAGCGACAATCTCATCAATATGGCGAAAACAGCCCATGCAATAATCTTCATCATTTAAGCCGCAGCGAGCGACACAGGGGGAGAGCATACTTTTCCTCTAAAACTCTTCTCTTTAACTGGCTTTTTTGTGTATACACACACATGGATTGCCAACTGGTATAGCAAGTTGGCCAAAACTGCGGCGATACTAGCAGCTTTAGGCGCCATTTGGGCAGCGATATTAAGTCAAATGTGCCTTGATATTCGTAAAGGCTTAATGACGGCATAGTTTTCAAACTGACGGCAAAGTTTTCAAAATAGTTTTCAAACTGGTTTTAAAAACAGTGCTGTTGTGAAGGCTTGACGGCTAAGGCCAATAAGAGAGTCAAATGGAACACATCAGAGTAAAGCAAATTCAGCATGGCAATTAAGCTCGATAATCATAAGCAGGCAAGGGTCGAGCGTCAGGACAGGCTCAGGGCGCACTTTATCCAATTGGATAAGTTACTTGAGCAGAGCCGCGCCCTGTGGCAAGTCCGTGCCTTTGAGGCAAAAGCACTGCCTTGGGCGGCGCAATTCCCAAGGCTAGCAACCACCCTTTGGGCGCTTGATGATGCCGTGCTCGATACCTTGGATGCCGAGCAATCGGTGTTAGTCGATGCCTTATCTCCAGCACTCAAGCAGGATCTTGCCGCGTTAGGCTTAGACTGGGATCTGTCTTTACTCACATTGTCCTTTGCCGAACTTTCGCTTGGCTCTGATATTGACTCAGATATAGGCTCAGATATTGACTCTGACATTAGCTCTAACGATATTGAAACTGCTACTTCACCTTGTATTGATCTTACCGAGTTGGCTCACTTTAGCGCCCATATAAAGGGCCGTAAGTGGGAGCAAATTACCGCCTTTGTGCAGCATTTGCCCGATGCGGGATTACCCGTGCTGGAGTGGTGTGCAGGCAAAGGCCATTTAGGCCGCTTAATAGCCAGAGCACGTGGTGTGGATGTGTTAAGCCTCGAGTGGCAGGCGATACTCTGTGAAGAGGGCCAAGCCTTTGCCGATAAATGGCAATTATCACAGCACTTTATCTGTGCCGATGCCTTCGCTATCGAAGGTAATGCTTGCGAAAATTCCACTCATCAAACCAATCCTTTTCGCGCCAAGCAACAGGCGGTGGCGCTGCATGCCTGTGGCGATTTGCATGTGCGTTTACTGCAATTGGCCGCAGCGGCGGGCACCCAGGCTCTGGCGATTTCACCTTGCTGCTATCATTTAATTCAAGCTAATCAATATCAAGGCTTATCGACACTCGCTAACCACAGCGCGCTGCGTTTAAGTCGCCATGATCTGCAATTGCCTTTACAACAGAGCGTGATCGCCAATCCGAAACAACAGGCGCTGCGGCATCAGGAAATCGCCTGGCGGCTCGGTTTTGATGCGTTGCAGCGAAGCTATCGTGGCATAGATGCTTATTTACCTTTGCCCGCCATAAAGCAAAGCCAGCTGAGCGGCGAGTTTGCCGAGTTTTGCCATTGGGCGGCGGCGCAAAAGACGGTTACCTTAGCCGCAGATTGTGATTTCGACGCTTGGCTTGAGATAGGCAAACAGCGACAAAGGTTAACCCGGCGCATCGATTTGGCGGCGCATTTATTCCGCCGTGCGCTGGAGCTGTGGTTAATTCTCGATCGTTGCTGCTTTTTGCAGGAAAGTGGCTATCGGGTGACCCTGAGGGAATTTTGTGCAAACAGTGTGACACCCAGAAATGCGCTGATTTTGGCGCAAAAATTGAGCGAGTAAAAAATAATCTACTATTTAACGTTATACCTGACTGTTTTTTATAAAGTATTTCTTTATTAGGTCATTTTGAATTAACGGATTGGCGGCATGATCGTCACAAGGGTTTATAAACCCTGTGAGACAAGTCTAAGGCGAAAGATGGTTTTTTATTGAATCATCGGGCTTTTCTTGTTCAAATGTCGCCTTAATGACACATAACAACTAAAAACTGACCTAAAAGATCAGTGATCCTAGTGAGCGAATAAAACAGTTTCATGAAATATTCCCGCGTATTTATTAATAGCCTTGCCTATGAACTGGCACCTGTGGTGGTTTCCAGTAGTGAGCTAGAATCTCGCCTCGCGCCTCTATATCAAAAATTTCGCATTCCTATGGGGCAACTTGCGGCGTTAACGGGCATTACCGAACGCCGTTGGTGGCCTAAAGGGCATCAATTATCCGATGGAGCGATTAAAGCGGCGCACAAGGCGATAGCAGAAACGGGAATAGAAGTCGCCGAACTGGGCGCTGTGGTGTACACCGGCGTTTGCCGTGACCAGCACGAACCCGCCACCGCCTGTCGGATTGCGGCGGCCTTAGGTGTGTCGAAGGACACGGCGATTTACGATATCAGCAATGCCTGTCTTGGGGTGTTGTCGGGCATTTTAGACATTGCCAACCGTATCGAGCTTGGTCAAATTAAGGCGGGCATGGTGGTGTCCTGCGAATCGGCGCGGGATATCGTCGATGTGACCATTGATAATATGCTCGCCGATCCGACCATGCAGAATTTTGCCCAGTCGCTGGCGACCTTAACTGGCGGCTCAGGCGCGGTGGCGGTGATCTTGACCGATGGCAGTTTGCCGCTGACGAATGTGCGTAAGCATCAGTTACTTGGCGCCTCCCATTTATCTGCGCCGCAGCACCATCAACTGTGTCAGTGGGGTTTGCAGGAAGTGGGGCACAATATTTACCGTGAGTTTATGCGTACCGATGCGGTGACCTTGCTCAAAGAAGGGGTCGAGCTGGCAAAGCACACGTGGGAGCATTTCCTCGCTCAGCGGAATTGGTTAGTCGAGCAGGTCGATAAAGTGATCTGTCATCAGGTCGGCGCTTCAAACCGCAAACAGGTCTTGAGTGCGTTAAATATTCCGCCTGAAAAAGAATTTCCTACATATCAACTGCTTGGCAATATGGGCACAGTCTCTTTACCCGTCACAGCGGCCATGGCACACGATCAAGGCTTTTTACGCCCTGGGGATCAGGTGAGCTTTTTAGGTATCGGCAGTGGTTTGAACTGCATGATGCTGGGCATTAAGTGGTAGTTTTTCAAGGATTGTTATCTGCCTTAGCCGACGCTTCAGAGCAAGGTTTGCTAGGGCATTTTTATGCTTATTGGTTTAGCGATGAGCATTAGCACTGAGCATAGGTAAAGGCGAATTTACCTGCACAGGCTACCAATACAAAATAATTAAAACAAAAGATAGGAAGCGTCATGTTAGACACTCTGTTGCCGTTTAAACGTCATTTTCTTAGCCGTAATGGCAACAAGCTGCATTACATCAATGAAGGCCAAGGTGAGCCTGTGGTCATGGTGCACGGTAATCCAAGTTGGAGTTTTTATTACCGTAATCTCGTGAGTGCCCTTAAGGATACTCACCAGTGTATCGTGCCCGACCATATTGGTTGTGGCCTGTCGGATAAGCCGGATGATAGCGGTTACGACTACACCCTTAAGAATCGCATTGACGATTTAGAGGCGCTGCTCGATAGCCTAAAGGTAAAAGAAAACATTACCTTAGTCGTCCACGACTGGGGCGGCATGATCGGCATGGGCTATGCTGCGCGTTACCCTGAACGAATTAAACGTCTGGTGATTTTAAATACCGGTGCCTTCCATTTACCCGACACTAAGCCTTTGCCGCTGGCGCTGTGGATCTGCCGTAATACACTGCTTGGCACCGTATTAGTGCGCGGTTTTAATGCCTTTTCATCGATAGCCTCCTACGTTGGGGTAAAGCGTCAGCCGATGTCAAAGTACATCCGTGAGGCCTATGTTGCGCCGTTTAACTCCTGGGCGAATCGGATTTCGACCCTGCGTTTTGTGCAGGATATTCCGCTAAAACCGGGTGACAGAAACTATCAACTGGTGTCGGATATCGCCGCCAGTCTGCCAAAGTTTGCCAAGGTGCCGACACTGATTTGCTGGGGTTTACAGGACTTTGTGTTCGATAAGCACTTTTTAGCCAAATGGCGCGAACATATGCCCCATGCTAAGGTGCATGAATTTGCCGATTGTGGTCACTATATCCTCGAAGATGCGAGCGATGAGGTGATTACCCATATCAAACACTTTATGGCTGAGGCGCAAACGCCAGCGGCAGAAGTGCAGCACGTTGAAATGGAACAGGCCACAGAGCCTGAGGCAGAGACTCAAGCGCCACAGGCCGCACATTAATGGCTAGGGTGGAGGATGCGCAGCTCGGCCATGGGACATCTACCGCCGAGCAAGCAAGCGATGCCAATATCTGTCGGCATTTAAAGCAAGCCGCTCATCACATTCCCCATCATCTTGCGGTTGCGGTGCAACAGGGCAAGGGTAAATCCCTTGCCAATCTGACTTACCAAGAACTCGATTTTATTAGCCTCGATAAACAAAGCGATGCCATCGCCTTCGCGCTCAATGCCCATGGGCTGACGCGGGGAATGAAGGCGGTGCTGATGGTCACCCCGAGTCTGGATTTTTTTGCGTTAACGTTCGCCTTATTTAAGGCGGGGATTATTCCCGTGCTGGTTGACCCGGGCATGGGGATTAAAAACCTTAAGCAATGTTTTATTGAAGCTGCGCCCGATGCCTTTATCGGTATCCCTAAAGCCCATATCGCCAGACGTTTATTAGGCTGGGGTAAAGGCAGTGTGCGGCATCTTATCAATGTGGATAGTAATCCAAGCGGACTTGCTGACACGCTATCGCGCTTACTCACGGGCGCGCCAAGTTTAGCGTCGATACTCTTATCAACAGCTAAGTCGTCTACAGCTAAGTCATCTGTGGCTAAATTGCCGGAACAGGGCGAGTACCCGATGGCGCTGCTTAGGCATGACGAGATGGCGGCGATTCTCTTTACCAGTGGCAGCACGGGGACGCCAAAGGGCGTTGTCTATAGCCATGGCATGTTTGAGGCGCAAATTCAGGCGCTAAAACAGGATTATGGCATTGCACATGGCGAGCGTGATTTAGCGACATTTCCGCTATTCTCCCTCTTTGGTCCGGCGCTCGGTATGGCATCGATTGTGCCTGAGATGGATGCCAGCAAACCGATTACGGCCAATCCTGAATTTTTATTTGCCGCTATTGAGAAATACCAATGCAGCAATATCTTTGTTAATCCAGCCTTGCTTGAACGTTTAGGCCGCGCCGGTGAGCAAACCGAGTCGAAAAAGCAGCACAAACTCAGCAGTGTGAAACGCGTGATTTCCGCAGGGGCGCCCGCGACCATTGCCTGGATTGCCCGTTTTAGCAAAATGCTCAGTGACGGCGTGCCTGTACTCAATTCCTACGGCGCTACCGAATCCTTACCCATCAGCATGATTGCCAGCGACGAGCTATTTACCACGACTCAAACCACAGACAATGGCGGTGGGATTTGTGTCGGTCGTGCCATCGATGGTGTCAGCATCGAGATTATCGCCATCACTGAGGATAACATCTCTGAGTGGGATAATGGCATGCGTCTTAACGCGGGGGAAATTGGCGAAATAGTGGTAACAGGCCCTATGGTGAGCCAGTCCTATTATCGCCGCGAAACGGCAACGACGGCGGCTAAAATCTGGGACCGCGAGCAGCAAACCTTTAAGCACAGAATGGGCGACCTTGGCTATCTGGACGACAGCGGCCGGTTGTGGATGTGTGGCCGCAAAGCCCATAGAGTCGATGCCACCCAAGGTGGGCAGTTTGTTAAACGGTACTATTCCATTCCGAGTGAGCGTATTTTTAATACCCATCCGAATGTGAAGCGTTCGGCGTTAGTGGGGATCAAAGTGAAGGGGCAAGGCGGCGCGAGTGAGATTGAACCCCTCATCTGCATCGAGCTTGACCAATCTTTGGTATGCAATAAGAGTGCGCAGCTCTATCAAGAGCTGATGGCGATTGCCGAGCAGTATAGCCACACTCAGGGGATTAGACGTTTTCTCATTCATCCCGATTTCCCTGTGGATGTGCGCCACAATGCCAAAATATTTAGAGAAAAATTAGCCGTTTGGGCGCAATCGCAAACCAAAGGCTGATGTTCATTTAAGGGACTTTTAACCTTACTCGTCTAGATTTTCTGTTGCTTTTTAGTGGCATAGGGATGAAATATTATTCCATTGCATATAAGCGCTGAACTTAATACTGTAAACGACACTGTGTGTCTCGGAATAGCAAGATGACCGATAATTGTTCCATTTCTCTCGCCCCTACGGACTTAGAATGTACGCCGTCGCAACCAACAGGCCTAAACCAAGTGGGCGGTGACCAAGCATGTAGCAAACTAAGTCTCGATAAGCGTGAGCAAGTCGCGCTTTATGCCTTGGTCGCTAAGGTCAACCATGCCTTTGTGACTGGCGCGGGGGGATTTTTGGGTAAGGCCATTTGCCTACGTTTGGTCGCGGCTGGGATTAAGGTGACTGGTTTTGCCCGTGGCCATTATCCTGAGCTTGAAGCCCTTGGTGTGACTATGGTACAGGGGGATTTAGCCAATCCTGAGCAAGTCAAACAGGCGATGCAGGGCTGCGATATCGTGTTCCATGTGGCTTCAAAAGCGGGTGTATGGGGCGACAGGGACAGCTATTTTTGCCCTAATGTGAAGGGGGCCGCGAACGTGATTGCTGCTTGTAAAGCGCTTAAAATCAGTAAATTAGTTTATACCAGCACTCCTAGCGTGACCTTTGCGGGCGAGGATGAAGCGGGTATTGATGAATCGACGCCCTACGCCAGCCGCTTTTTAAATTATTATGCTCATTCCAAGGCGATTGCCGAGAAGATGATGCTCGATGCTAATCAAATCTCTTCAACTGCATCGGCGTATGCGCTAAAGACCGTTGCCCTGCGGCCGCATTTGATTTGGGGGCCCAATGATCCGCATCTGGTGCCTCGAGTGCTCGCCCGTGGTCGTTTAGGTAAGCTCAAGCTGGTGGGGCGCGAGGATAAACTGGTCGATACCATTTATATCGATAACGCCGCTTATGCCCACATTCTGGCGGCCGTTGAGCTTTGCCAAGTCTCGCCTAAGTGCCAAGGGAAAGCCTATTTTGTCAGTAACGACGAGCCTGTAACTATGGCCAAGATGCTGAACCTCATTCTCGCCTGTGATGGATTGCCGCCAGTGACCGCGCGCGTGCCACAGACCCTGGCCTATGTGGTGGGCGCTGTGTTAGAAACGGCGTATCGACTGATGAATAAACAAGAAGAGCCGATAATGACGCGCTTTGTTGCTAAACAGCTTTCCTGTAGCCATTATTTCGATATCAGCGCGGCAAAACGGGACTTTGGCTATCATGCCTTAGTGTCGATAGACGAGGGTATGAGGCGCCTCAAGGCATCGCTCTAGTGCAGTATTTAGCACAGGACAAACTTGGTGATATCTTATGCCGTTACGGTAAGCTAATGGATTAAAACGTTAATGGCGTGCGACGATTGTAATACTTCGATTTTTCGGCAAAAGATTGGCCGCTGCAAACGCTGCATGTGGCAGTTGACGTTGCTGTCGCTTATCGGTTGGCCGTTGTGGTGGTATCTCTACAGTGACACTCCACGTGAGGTCAACTCCATCGCCTTACTGTTTTTCTGCTCAGCTTTTACTGGCCTGTTGTTACTGCATCTTGTGGTATTAGTCGTGCGTCGTCTGCTCGGTCGCGAATAGTTTTTCGCTTCCCATCGAATCTCCTTTTTATCCTTTGTGGTGAGCGATCACACACGCCATTTACGCTATTTCAAGCGGCCATTCTTGCCCGCGGATTTTTCATTTTCGCTTAATACTCAAGTGTTAAACAGTGCGCTCAAACAGCTCGCTTTTCACACCGTTAGCGCAAACGCTATCGATTTGTGCTGGCTAAGGCGTGAGTAGTGATGAGTCCGTGAGCGTTAGGACTAGGCTTAAATCTGATAAGAGTACGATAAATGCTCCGAAGATAGGGTCTAGTGCAACTAGTTGTTTTGGCTGTTTAGTATGGATTTAAACAAATTTTAATCTGCTATTTTAAACTTTTTACCCTGTTTCACTGTTTTTGGTGTCGCTAAGTATTAAGATCGAGCATGGCGATGTGGCCGAGAAAACTCGGTATTTTTAGGTTTTAGGGAGTGTTATGGAGTTTTTTACCACGCTATTTGTGGGTTACCCGATATGGGTTTGGTTAATGTTTTTTGGCTTTGTGTTGGCATTGTTAGCCTTCGACTTAGGCGTGCTACACAAAGAGCAACACGAAATTACCGTGGCAGAGAGTCTTAAGTTATCGGCCTTTTATATCTGTATGGGTCTGTTGTTCGGCGCTTGGTTATGGTGGTACAAGGGTTCGACCGCGGGGATGGAATACCTCACGGGTTACCTTATCGAAAAGTCCTTATCTATGGATAACGTCTTCGTTATCGCGCTTATTTTCAGTAGCTTAGGCATTCCCCGTTTGTATCAACACCGAGTGTTATTCTGGGGGATCATGGGTGTTATTGTGCTACGTGCCATTATGATTGGCTTAGGCGCGGCGCTGGTGGCGCAATACCAAGGCGTGTTGGTGTTATTCGGCCTGTTCTTGATTTTCACCGGTATTAAGATGCTCTTTTCCGATGATGAGCATGGTGATATCCAAGATAATAAGTTTTACAAATGGTTACGCTCTAAAATGCGTTTTACACCAAGCCTTCATCAAGAGAAGTTTTGGGTAAGGGGAGAGGAGCATCAACTCAGCAAAGGCTGGTGGGCAACGCCCTTGTTCTTGGCGTTGATCTTAGTCGAAACCGCGGATCTGGTGTTTGCAGTAGACAGTATCCCGGCGATTTTTGCGATTACCCAAGATCCCTTTATCGTCTATACCTCTAATATCTTTGCGATTTTAGGTCTGCGGGCATTGTATTTCGCCCTCGCGGCCATGGTGCATCGTTTCGAGTACCTCAAGTATGCGCTGTCGGTGGTATTGGTGTTTATCGGTGTAAAAGTCGGACTGGTGTACTTTAATCATGAAGGCATTGTGGACTTTAAAATCCCAACGGCCTTATCCCTTGGTGTCACCTTCGGCCTCTTGCTGGCGGGGGTATTATTCTCCCTGTGGAAGACGCGCGAGCAGAAGTAAGCTCCTAATGACTTAGGAATCGATCAAGGCCATTTAGCCCATGCTAAATGGCTTTTTTACTATCTACCGAAGGCAAAGTCGTGACTTGGAAAATTAGTCTATGCTTAATTGGCATTGCCATGGTGCGGTGCAAACCCTAAAGATGACGAATACTTTCAAGGATGAAGCGATGAAACTACCTCTTGCGAGTTTATTGATTGGCATTTTGCTCGGAGCCAATGCCCACGCCGCTGGAACTCAAACCAGCCAAACACCAGCCCCTTCAAGCTCCACTTGTACAGGAACTTACCCGAGTTACTTTCAAGACCCTGCCTTTACCAAAACCGGCATGTGGGATAATCAAGTGATCATCAATCAGGCCTACCCTGGTTGGAAAGGGCCCATTTTTCAGTTAAGTGATGCCTACTCCTCAGCTAAAGCCGATCAGCAAATGCCATGGCTCAAGTTCAATCCCTTCGATAAAAATCTCTCTGAAAAGGATAAGAACACCCAAGCTTGGAATTATCTTTGGGCCGTTATGCAGTATATCCAAGCGGGCAATATCGACAGCGGCGACGTCAATACCGACTGGGATCTGTGTAACAACAAGGTACGTGCTTGGTACCATATTCCTTATCAAACCTACGATCCCATGAGTGGACGCGAATTTATCCATGGATTAACCCGTGAAGCACCCGTCACTATGGCGGTGAAAGACCAAGGCGATATTAAAACCACCATGTGGGCCGTCGGCTTTTATAACCCTCAGGCTGCGGGCAGCTTAGCTAAGGTGTGGACGGGGGCTGCTGCACCTGTGATGCCCCAAGCCAATTTTGCCTTTAATGAAGGCAGTGTGATTGGCAAATTGCTGTTTACTACGGCGACGCCCAATAATTACCCCTTCTTAGAGAATGTGCCTGTATGGCAAGCCAATATTAGGGCGTGTTGACGTTTCGAGATTAAATTTTGTTCGTTCTGGCAAGCTCGTGCTCGCGAAACGAGGAATGATATGTAGTTATTCTACTCAAATGACGAGTGACAAAGAGCAAGGGCTTGCCAGGCGAACCCTTCGGGCAGCATTTGGCTGGCTTTTCTGCCGCGTTATCGTCCGTTTATGTAGAATAACTACACTGCACGGACTTTGCCTTGCATAAAAGCCAGCCACATTGCTGCAAAAATAACCCTGAAACGTCAACACGCCCTAGTTCAGTGATTTCTGTGAATGTAAAAATGCCGATGGTAGTGCCTGTAGCTTCCAGCAAGAAACAGAGCAGTGTCCACGTTCGGTCGCCGATGTGTACTTGCTACAGTTTGATATCGCGGTACGTGACAGCCGCTCCCCAGTAGGCTGGGCCTATGGCACCTTTGTGGCCGACGGCCAATTTAAGGCACAGGAGAAAAATCCGTGGAACCGTATCTCACCCCTTGGACTTATGTGGGGCAATGATACCCCTCCTGTAAACTTAGGCGCGGCTGCCTTTCCACAAAATCCGGTGCCAGGCCTTAAAGATAGCGCGGTGTTTCAAGAGGTGGTTGAACGATTAAATGAGAAAACCAATGCAGGGCATCTAGGGTGTAATGGCAGATTAAACGGTCCAGCAGATAATGCCCTAAGTAGCTGCTTATCTTGCCATCAAACGGCTTCCGTGCCCGATAGCAGCAATAATACCCCAGCGATTATGTACCAATTTGCTTCCTACCAAGAGCCTGGAAGCGGCCAATGTATGACGACGCCGAGTAAGCTCGATCTGGCTATCGACCAAGTTTACTTTAAGTCCTTCCAATGCTCTGAATCCTTCAATGGCCCTAAAAATATTGTGCCACTGCCGCAATATGCGCAGGGACAAACACAATGGATCTCCACGGATTTCTCTTTGCAGTTGAGTATCAGTCTGACTCAGTGGCAGGAATGGCAACAGGATCAGGAAAATCTGAAGAAGAATATTAAAGTGCGCGTGTTTGATGGCACGCTGCCTTCCCGTTAACACGTGATTTATGTAAGGAATTGTATTTAGCGTTTGCTATAGGGATAAACTTACATCATTGACTATTATCAGTCATTTCAATATTAAAGGGCCCATTTCGGGCCCTTTGCTTTTAATTCTATCGATTGTTTCTCTTTGCATTATTTAGTTAGTCATTCGGTAAGTGCATGAATACATTAGTAACTGCTGTTTTGGTTAATTATTTGTGATAACTTGGCGTTATTTTGAACATAAAAGCAAGAGGGAAGCATGCTAACAATTACTGATTTAACCAAAACCTATGATAACGGCGTTAGGGCGCTCGATGGGGTTAACTTAACTATTTCGAAGGGTATGTTTGGCCTACTAGGACCGAATGGAGCGGGTAAATCCTCTTTGATGCGAACTATTGCTGCACTTCAAAGTGCTGACAGTGGCAGCATCGTTTTCGACGGTATTGACGTCTTAGCGGACCCACAGGCATTGCGTAAAACCTTAGGTTATTTACCACAGGACTTTAATGTTTATCCGCGGATTAGCGCCTTTGACTTATTGGACCACCTCGCGGTGTTAAAAGGCATCAATCAGAGCAAGCAACGTAAAGAAATCGTTGAGGGCTTATTGGCCCACACTAACTTATACCAACATAAAAATAAGGCGGTAAGTGGCTTTTCCGGCGGTATGCGGCAACGTTTTGGGATTGCCCAGGCGTTACTAGGCGATCCTAAATTATTGATTGTTGATGAGCCAACCGCAGGGCTCGATCCTGAAGAGCGCAATCGTTTTCACAATTTGTTAGTGAGTTTGGGCGAGGAAAAAGTGGTTATCCTCTCAACTCACATTGTTGAGGACGTGTCGGAGCTCTGCCCGAATATGGCGGTGCTAGCCTCGGGAAAAATCCTATTACAGGGAAATCCGCAGCAATTAGTCAGTGAGTTAACTGAGAAGATTTGGACTAAAACCGTTGATCAGGCTGAGGCGCAACAACTTGAGAATGTATTGCCGGTCATCTCAAAACGATTACTTGCCGGTCGAACGGTATTAAATGTGATGGCTGATACATGCCCTGAAGGGTTTACGCCAGCCGCTGCGGGGCTTGAGGATTTGTATTTCTCAATCTTGCACAGCCATCGCCATCAGGCAGCTTAAGGAGATTCCCTATGCTGTTATCTATGTTGAGATTTGAGTGGCGTTATTATTTGCGTCAGCCATCATTTTACGTTGTTTCTTTTTTATTGTTTTTAATGAGCTTTTTATCAGTTGCCTCCAATAATATTCAAATTGGTAGCGGCGGTGAAGTGTTGAAAAATAGCCCTTTTGGTATTAGCCAAACCTTGCTCATCATGGGGCTTATCTCTATGTTTGCTGTTGTAAACTTTGTCGGTAGCACCGCCATTCGTAATCATCAGCATTTAATGGAGGAGCTGATTTACAGTAAACCACTATCGCCTTTCGCCTATCAGTTTGGGCGTTTTTTAGGCAGTTTTATGGTGGTGTTGGCCGTATTCGCCTTTGTACCTATTGGCTTGATATTAGGTTCATTTATGCCTTGGGTTGACGGGACTCGCTTTGGGCCCTTTGTCCTTAGCCACTATTTGATCCCTTATTTGCAGTTATCGGTTCCAAGTTTACTGCTTAACTCATGCCTATTTTATGCCATGGCAAGCCGTTTCCGATCTTTGATGGCCTTATATTTGACGGCCGTGGCTATGTTGGTGCTTTACACGCTGACAGGCGAAATGGCGAGCCAACCGCAGTATCGTACTATCGCGGCATTACTCGACCCCTTTGCACTGCGTACCTTCGCTGAAGTGACCCGTTATTGGACGATTAGTGAGAAGAATCACCAGTTACTCGAGTTGTCAGGACTCGTGCTACAAAATCGAGCACTGTGGCTTGCGATCGCCTGCGTATTACTGGCTTTGTCAGGGATTTTCCGCCAGCCCACATTAACGAAAAAGCGCGATAAAAAATCCACCAAAGTTGAAAAGATCCCTGAGTTAGTCCCTTTATCTAGACTATCGACTCGCACTGAAATTAACGCGCGCTTGCAATTTTGGACTCGGGTTAAATTTGAGGTCAAGCAAGTGCTGTTTACTGCCCCCTTTTTGGTACTAGGGGTGTTAACAGTATTCAACTTAGTCGGCCCAATGTTTGATGATTTTGGATGGTACGGTACCTCTAACTGGCCTTTAACTCAGGATATGGTGGATAACATTGCCGGTGCGACCGGATTGTTAATGGTTATCGTACTGATTTATTACAGCGCGGAAATTGTCTGGCGTGAACGCACCTCTGGCATGGGAGATATTGTTGATAGTGCGCCTGTGTCTAACCTATGTTTTTGGGCGTCAAAGTTAGTTGCTGTACTTATTGTGATGACCTTGCTGTATGTGCTGGCGATGTCAACCACAATAGTGTTCCAACTGATAAAGGGCCAAGGTAATTTAGAAATATCTCAATACCTTATTCGTCTTGGGTTTTATTACTTACTGCCATTATTGCTCTCTTCAATACTGGCATTTTTCTTACAAGTGCTTAGCCCGAACAAATATGCAGGTATGGGGCTGTTTGTGGCTTATTACCTGACGACATTCGTGATGGCAAATTGGGGATTTGGCCATAGTTTGTATAACTTTGCCCAATCACCTAGCTTAAGTTACTCGGATATGAACGGCTATGGTTGGGGTCTGCTAAGCCACAGTTTGTATATGGTTTATTGGGGCGCTTTTAGCTTAATACTGTTCGTACTGGGCTATGGTTTATACCATAGAGGACCGCAACAAAGTCTTAAAACTCGATTAGGATTATTGGGTTATCAGCTTGGTCTCAGTGGCAAGGCCATCGTTGCGGCGGGCTTAGTGATATTCATTGGATCTGGTAGTTACCTGTTCTATCAAACTAAGGTGGTTAATCATTACCTTACCCAAGAAGAAACCACAGATTTACAAGCCGATTACGAAAAGACGTTCAAACAATATCAAGGCATGCCTATTTTAGTGACCACTAAGGTTAATGCGAATATCGATATTTTTCCTGAGCAACGCAAAATAGCCGCTAAGGTAATGTTTGAATGGCAAAATAAATCGGATAAGCCAATTGAAAAGATGCTGGTGCAACTGCCCGAGCACACCCAAGCGGACACGGTAAAGATCACTATTCCCAATGCGACGTTAGGCGAGTTTGATCGTCGTTTCCGTAATACCTGGTTAAGTTTTTCTGCGCCAGTGTTGCCGGGGCAGACGGTTGCAGGAAATATCGAATTAGTGCGTGAGTCTGTCGGTATTGCCGAGTCTGGCTTTGATTTGTCTGTCGTAGAAAATGGCACTTTTATCAATAATCTTGAGCTATTACCCTTATTTGGTTATCAAGATGGTTACGAGCTTATGGATCGCCATGAGCGCCAAAAACGCGGACTGACAGAAAAAGAGCGGGCGAACAAGCTGGAAGACAGTCGTTATTATCGACAAAACTTCTTTGGCGTAGATGGGGACTTTATCCAATTTGAAGCGACGGTTTCGACCAGTACTGACCAAATTGCCCTCGCGCCAGGTTATTTGCAAAAGCAGTGGCAGCAAGATGGTCGCCAGTACTTCCATTATTTAATGGACAGTCCAATGGTGAACTTCTATGCCATTATCTCCGGTCGTTACCAAGTTGAAAAGGTTGAACATAATGGGATTGCCGTAGAGGTCTATTACCATGTGGATCATCCTTGGAACGTCGCTCGGATGGTGGAGTCGGTTAAGGATTCAATCGATTATTACACCGCGGCATTTGGCCCGTATCAGCATAAGCAAATGCGTATTATGGAGTTTCCTGGATACCGAAGTTTCGCACAAAGTTTCGCGAATACTGTGCCTTACTCCGAGCGTATTGGCTTTATTACCGATTTACGCAATGAGGATAATATTGACCCTGTATATTATGTCACTGCCCATGAAGTCGCTCACCAGTGGTGGGGACACCAAGTGGGGGCTGCGGATGTTCAGGGCAGTGCGGTGATCTCCGAAAGTCTGTCACAGTATTCGGCGCTGATGGTGTTAGAGCATAAGTATGGCGATAAAATGATCCGCAAGTTCTTGAAATATGAGCTTGATCGCTATCTGCGTGGCCGTTCATCAGAGCCGATAAAAGAACAGCCGTTATTGCGTAGTGAAAACCAGCAGTACATTCATTACCAAAAAGGTTCTGTGGTGATGATGGCTATTAAGGATGTGTTGGGTGAAGCTAAGCTAAACGCTAATCTCAAAGCCTTCTTAACTCGCTATCAGTACCGTAATGATCCTTTCCCTACCACAGTAGATTTGGTGAACTATCTCAAACAGGGAGCAGATGATATTCAGTCTCGGTTTATCGATGAATCCTTTAATGAGATTACGCTCTATGATTTGCGATTAACGAATGCAGTGGCAACGGTTCTGCCCAATGGCAAAACGCAAGTTGAATTAACTATTTACGCGAGTCGTAAAGTTGCCAGTGGTAAAGGTGAAGAAACCGAGCAGCCTTTGGATATGCAGGTTGATATCGGGGCATTTAGTGTCGACCCAGATAAGCTAAAAGATGAAAAGCAAATTTTGTTGCTTGGAAAACATCATTTAGTCAGTGGCGAAAATAAGCTCATTCTTACGTTGGATGAAAAACCAAGCTATGTCGGTGTCGATCCCTTTGTGAAATTGATTGACCGCGACGCGAGGGACAACATCTTTAAACTGTAAATGGCTAGGGCGTGTTGACGTTTCGAGATTAGATTTTGTTCGTTCTGGCAAGCAAGGGCTTGCCAACCAAACCCTGCTACAAGGGGCAATATTGAATTTCGAAACGTCACATGTCCTAATCAAAACGGCTCTACAACTCACGCACTCTCTAGCTTAAAGCATGGATAGTGCGTTTTTTATTCTGTTAGGGGGTTATTTAGCTTCACTGTTCTAGGGTTATTAAGCAACTAAGCGTAAGACGCTTGTATTACTTAGGGCTGAGTTAGTGTCCATTTATGTGGAACTCTGATCTGTATTTATTTTACTTTGTAAATCAATGGTTAAATCGATTAAAAAATAATCTTGAAAGTTCAAAACTCATGGGTTGATGGTGAAATTAGTGCAAATTTGCTTGTTCTTCGGCATGGATTTTCCTAAGGTAATTGAAAATGATTTTCACTGAGGCTCCTATGAATACTCATCTGCAATTACAGGTTAAGCATTGGCTCGAAAATGACCCTGATCCCCGCACTCAGGCACAACTGCAAGCCTTAATCGACGCCGGCAATGACGCCGAACTCGAGGCGCGTTTTGCGGGACGTTTAGAGTTTGGTACCGCCGGATTACGCGGTGTGGTGGGCGCAGGTCCTATGGGTATGAATCGCTTGGTTATCCGCCAAACATCTGCTGGGCTTGGTGCCTATTTGCTCGAACAAATTAAAGATGCCGCCGAGCGCGGGGTTGTGATTGGTTACGATGGCCGCCACGATTCACGCACTTTCGCCCATGATACCGCCAGTGTACTCACCGCGATGGGGATTAAAGTGCGCCTCACCGCCAAAGTGGCGCCAACGCCGCTGGTGGCCTTTGGGGTTAAGCATTTTAATGCCGCTGCAGGCATTGTGGTGACTGCCAGCCATAACCCACCACAATACAATGGCTACAAAGTGTATTGGGAAAACGGCGCGCAGATTATCCCGCCCCATGACTCAGGTATCGCCGCTAAGATTGAGCAGGCGGCAACCCAAGCAATTCCGTTTATGGATCAGGCTGATGCCATCAAGCACGGTAAATTGATTTGGCTTAATGACGATTATTACGAAACCTATCGCCGCGGCGTGATGCACGCCAATGTGCTGCAAAATCACACTGCGCCCGAAAAAGTCAGCCTTGCCTATACCGCTATGCATGGTGTGGGCGCTGAAATGGCTGAAACTGTGCTTAAGGATGCGGGTTTTACCCAAGTCTACTCGGTGGCGGCGCAGCGCGAACCCGATGGGGATTTCCCAACGGTTAATTTCCCGAATCCGGAAGAAAAGGGTGCGATGGATTTAGTCATTGCCGAAGCGAAAAAGCATGGTGCCATGCTTGCCTGCGCCAATGATCCCGATGCCGACAGATTTGCGGTAGCAGTACGTAAGGATGATGGCGAGTATCAAATGCTAACGGGTGACCAAGTGGGTGTGCTCTTTGGTCATTATCTGTTAAGCCATGCGAGCAAGGATCAACGTCTGGTGGGCACGACTATAGTGTCTTCTAGTTTGTTATCTAAAATCGCCAAAGGCTTTGGTGTTGAAAGCTATACCACGCTCACCGGTTTTAAGTGGCTGATGAATGTGGGGATTGCGCAGAGTCAGCCTGAAAATCAATTTCTGTTTGCCTACGAAGAGGCGCTGGGTTACACCGTCGGTAACATGGTGTGGGATAAGGACGGCCTGTCGGCCTTAGTCGCCTTCGCCCAATTAACCGCCGAGCTTGCCGCCAAAGGGCAAACTATTTGGGATAGACTCGAGCAGATATACCGCGAGCAGGGTTTCCATCTCAATGCTCAAGTTAGCATTGCCTTAAAACCCGATACTCCTAATATCGGCGCCTATCTGCGTGAACATCCGCCGCTGGCAATTGGTGAACATGCCGTGGTGTCGACCGATGATCTCAAGGCGTTAGAGCGCCGCTTTGCCGATGGCAAGGTTGAGAAAATCAATCTGCCCGCCAGTGATGTATTAACTTACCGCTTAGCCAATGGCGCGCGGGTGATAGTACGGCCATCGGGCACTGAGCCTAAAATCAAGTGTTACTACGAGGTGGTCGAGCCTATGACGGCGCAAGACACCTTGGCCACGGCGCAAGCGAGAGCGACTAAGGCGATGGAGGCGTTTATTTCAGCCCATCAGGCAAGCCTGCCTAAGTAATCCTGTTATCCTTCGTTAAATAAATTCACTTTCACTCAAAGGCTACTGACATGATGCTGTCAGTAGCCTTGTTTTATTCTTGTTGTCGTCCGCTGGTGATCCACATTTATAACGTGATGAATCATTGGCATTTTTCAACAAGGAGAAAGTGAAAATGTTATCAATTGCACCGTTAGTTTGGGGTGAAATTCCTGTCAGTGATATGGATCGTGCCATCGCTTTTTATCAACAACATTTCGGGGTTGAATTTAAGCGTGATGATATGGAAGACATGCAATACGCCACGATTGAAACAGAGGATGAAGGCGCACCAAGCATTGGCCTCGTTAAATGCAGCATGAGCAAACCGTCGATGGACGGTAGCACTGTATACTTGCATTTCAGCGCTCAATTGCAACCTTTAGTGGATAAACTCGTGGCCGCTAATGTGACTATGCTATTGCCTGTGACACCTATCAAGGATGGTGGTTGTGGCTATATCGCCCTGTTCGTGGATAGCGAAGGCAATAAGGTCGGCCTCTGGTCGCAAAACCAGTAATTGAAACCTTGCGGAGTCGTGCTTTGGCACGACTTTTTGCTCTCTGTTTTACATTGATATTTATAAGATATTGTTGGCTATCGGCGTCTGGCTATGCACCTAAAACAATAGATATTAAATGACAGGCCTTAATTAATAACCTGAAGTGATGGTGAAAGTGAACACGACAATGGAACTGGTTTATTTGGCGGCTCAACCTATGCTTGGGCTGAGTACGCGCACCAACAATAGCGCAGAACTGGCGGGCGAAGGTGGCAAGATTGCAGCGCTATGGCAGGCTTTTTTTGAATCTTCACAGCTGACATCTATGCTCGATTCTCCCATGTATGGGGTTTACTACGATTATGAATCCGATATGACGGGAGACTATTCGGTTTTAGTGGGTAAAAGCGTTGAGTCTGTCAGCGAGACCGGCCCATTTACTGCGTTGCAGCTGCGAGAAGGAAACTACCTTAAGTTCAGTGCGCAAGGGGAAATGCCCCACTGTGTGGTGGAACTTTGGGGACAGATTTGGCAGTACTTTAGTGCGCCTGATTGCCCACACCAGCGTGATTATCAAACGGATTTTGAAGTGTATCGAAGCGCCGATAAGGTCGAGATTTATATCGGGATTGTGTAGGCTGAATCCATAACACTGTGCCAATACACTATCGCTTGGGCGGGTAAGCTTTAGCGGTTAAGATCCCTAAACTTTCGCAGCGAAGCCAATTTGAGGTGTGATTACTGTCCATGCGCCGTGCCGACCGCCTATTTCAAATAGTGCAAATTCTTAAACATCGACGACTGACGACCGCCCAAGAGCTGGCGGATCGTTTAGAAGTCTCGACTCGCACGGTTTACCGCGATGTGCAGGATTTGTGTTTGAGCGGCATTCCCATTGAAGGGGAGGCGGGCGTGGGTTATCTATTGCGCCACGAAGTGAATGTGCCGCCACTGATGTTTAACGAGGCCGAATTAGAAGCTATTCAAGTCGGCATGCGCATGGTGCAAACATGGGGCGGCAAAGAGCTCGGCAGTGCGGCGCGTCAGGCGATGATAAAAGTGGAGGCCGTACTACCTAAGCGTTTGCAAGCCTATCAATCCTTGATGTTTTCGCCGGATTTTTATTTAGATTCCAACGAGTTTCAGTTTCTCGATCCGCTGCGTAATGCGGCCCAGCGCCGTGAATACGTCAAACTATTCTATCAAGATGTGAATAAAACCCTGACAGAGCGTGAAGTGCGGCCGCTCGCCATCTATTTTTGGCGCGGTACTTGGACCTTGCTGACCTGGTGCGAATTACGCCAAGATTTTCGCAACTTTCGGGTCGATCGAATCACCGGATTGTTAAGGCTTAACTGCCATTTTGAACCGACGCCGGGACAGGAGTTAGAGGATTATATTTGCCTGATGGAAAGCCAGTCTTAACTATTTGCGGTGATGGTGGTGTTGATAGAAAGCGATGGAATACCTCATTGAGTGAGGAAAACATTGTTTATATCGTTAACCATTCAAAGGAACTATGGTTCTAACCCAATGGTTTTAGTCAATATTGACTAACTCAACGCTTTGATTGGTAAGGTTATTATAGATTTTTCAATTTATGTTTAATGGCGTAAAAGCCATCTTAGCAGATCCAGCGTCTCGCATTATATGTACAATGTGGTATTTGGATATTTTACCCTGCACGGCTTATAAGGGCATGTTTGCTTGGTTTGACTCACAAAACGCATAAATGTTGTGCTGTACATACCTACGAGATCTATCCTTTCTGCTAAAATTTAGCGGGAAGGATAGCTTTGATATAGCGTAATGAGCATTTATGATGACATTTCAGCGTTTTAGTCTGTTCACTTTGCTGTTTTGTATTGGAATATGGACATATATACCAAACTCATATGCTGTTGATACTTTTATTATTAATCCTCCAGAATCAAATAATGACCATAGATACCAATATACCTATGATCTGTTGACATTAATTATTGAAGCAACAAACAATGATTTTGGTGTTGGAACAATACAGATTTCTGATGTTGTCATGAGTCGTAACCGTATTTTTAGAGGATTATTAGAAGGTAAAACAGTCAACGTTATTGCTGAAGCATCCAATTCTCAGTGGGATGAACAGTTAATTCCAATAAAAATACCAATCCGGAAAGGTATTCAGGGTTTTAGAGTATTTATTATCAAGAAACAAAATTTACCCATTATGGCCAATATAAATACATTGGCGCAGTTAATGGCGTTAGATACCGGTTCTGGTAGCCAATGGTCAAGTAAAGCGGCCATGCAAAATGCTGGATTTAACGTTATTGAAAGTATTCAATATGATAATTTGTTTAATATGTTATCTATGGGGAGATTTATTACTTTCGGACGAGGTGTTAATGAGGCTTTTCAAGAGGTTGAACAGTTTAAACAACAGTATCCCGATCTCGTTGTTGATGATAATATTTTACTGCATATACCACTTGCAACTTATTATTATGTTGCACCAAATCAGCCGCGTTTAGCCACAAGAATACAAGAGGGACTTAAACGCATAATTGCTAATGGAAAGTTTGATGAATTATTTTATCGGCGGCATTGCGAATTTTTGTTAAAAAGTAATATTAATCATAGACGAGTTTTTAAAATTAATAACCCACTCACTACTGAAGCAGAAATGACATCAATTTTTGGTAAGGACTTTTTGCTCGAACCAAGTAGTGATTTTTCGGCGTTATGTGAGAAGTACCATTAATCCCATATTTAATGGGAATATTAAGTTTTTCATTATCAAAAAAGTTAAATGATTGTTAGCTGAACTGTGTATACTATTGATGGTTTTCATTCTTTAAAGAGGATTGGATTCTGTAACCGGATTAATACTGTTAACTGTATAGTAGATAAAAATTTTTCTTTATCCTCATTGCTAGCTATTGCTGTTTTGTTGGAGCATCATTATGCTAATTTCTGTTGTATTTTCACTGATTTGCACTATGAAGTAGTTGCTAGAGGAAATGATACGTAAGATGTCGAGACAGTTGTTGAGCTCCTCGACGCTGCATTTGCAGTGATGTGTCTGTGAGCAACCAATCGATCCTCTTAAATAGCAGTGAATCAGGTCGTGTCTGTTGGGATATCGATAGCGATATTTAGGGGGGAATCGTTGTTACTACAATCATTGGCAATCGCTAATGAAGATGGTTAAACAGTAATCGTAAGTCGTATTAATGAAAAACGCTGCGGAGGCGCTATGTTGAAAATTAGTTCTAGCTTATTGATGTGTTTGGTGTTGTTTGCTTGTAGTTCTATGCCGAAAGATTGGTCTGGAATGTCCGCCGATGAAATATCTGCTTGGAAGTCGGCAGGTTTTAGTTCTGAAGTTGCTCAAAAGTGGCATCTTAGTGGATTTGATGCAGCGCAAGCGTCTGACTGGAACAAGGCTGGATTTAATCTAAAGGATGCGATGGCGTGGGGAGCACAGAAATTTGCCCCAGAAGAAGCTAAAAATTGGCGCGATTCAGGCTTTGACTTAGACGATGCTATTGAGAGTCGCAATAAAGGTTTGACCCCAATTAAACGTAATTAACCGTCTAATATTACTGCAAATGGACGCATCATTTTGCGTCCATTTTTTAGCCCAATATCCTAATCAGGATGATTAATGATTACTTGTTTATCATTGGGTTAACCGGAGTTAAGCGCTAGCGATACTGCCAACAGTCATTCCTTTGATATTGACAAAGGTTTCACCTTTTCACTTGTAACTCGTTTTGTGGGTGTCGCTTGCTTAATCTGCCAGCTGCAACTTAGTGAGTTCTGCGCCAGCGATAGCACTTAAGTGCTGAGTGATTTTCTCAATCGGCCAGTCCCACCACGCAATGGCGAGTAATGTGTCTATTACTTCTGGCTCGAATCGCAACTTAATCACAGTCGCGGGGTTACCGCCGACAATCGCATAGGGGGGCACATCCTTAGTGACCACGGCTTGACTGGCGATAATGGCGCCGTGGCCGACGTTGACGCCGGGCATAATGGTGGCGTTATAACCTATCCACACATCATGGCCTATGTGGGTGTCGCCCTTAAAAGGAAAGTCTTCTGGCTTAGGTGTTGCCTTCTCCCAGCCATTACCGAAGATATAAAAGGGATAAGTGGAAAAGCCAGACACTGAATGATTGGCGCCATTCATGATGAACTTAACGTCCCTTGCAATGGCACAAAATTTACCAATAATCAGTTTATCGCCAATAAAGTCAAAGTGATAAAGTACATTAGATTCGAAGCGCTCAGGCCCTGCCGGGTCGTCATAATAGGTGTAATCGCCGACGATAATGTTGTCGCGGCTAATGAAGTTCTTCAGAAAACCCACCTGAGGAAATCCTTTTAAGGGGGATTTGTCATTCGGGTTAGGTCCCAGTTGGGATGGGGAATGCGTCGGCATGTTTGCCTCCCTTATTATTTAATAGCTAAGAATTCAGTTAAGAGCATGAAAGCCTGTCAAACCTCTGTTTAATGGTTTTACTCACTATAGGCCGCTTCCCTTGCCAATATGACATGTTTACGGGTTTCACCCCAGCGATAACCGCCAAGTTCACCAGTTTGGCGTAGCACCCGATGGCAGGGGATAAGTAATGCCACCGGATTAGCGCCAATCGCCGTACCGACCGCGCGTGAGGCCTTAGGCTTACCAATGGCCTTGGCAATATCACCGTAGGAGGCGACTTCTCCCTTAGGTAAATTCAGTAGGGCGCGCCACACATTAAGCTGAAAATTAGTGCCTTTTACCCAGAGTGAGAGCGGGGAAGGCTCACCTTGGTGAATAGTCTGAGTGCTGGATGCTATTGAACTAAGCTTTTTGGCACTCGTGTCAGCAAAGTACTGGCTAAAGAGGTGATCAATTAAGCTTGCTGTTTGCGCTGTGTCCTCATAAATGGTGGCCTGACTCCAGCTCTGCTTTAAACGTTCTAATGGCAATTGAATTTGCTGCATATCGACAAAATCAAACTGGCAAATGCCCCGGGCCGTTTGAGCGATAAAGGCCAACCCGAAGGGCGTGGAATGATAGCCATAGGCAATGCTGATCCCTAAACCCTGCTGGCGATATTCAAAGGGGGTGACCGCCTCGAGTTGCACAAAATGATCGTATAGACGCGAGCCACTGCTCAGGCCTAACTCATAACTGGCACTTAAGGTCGAGTGGGACGGCTGCTGCAATAATTGTTTTGCCCGCTCTAGGGTTAAGGCCTGCAAATAACGTTTGGGAGTGATCCCCGCCCAGCGACTAAAGAGCCGTTGAAAATGGAATTCACTTAAATGGACGTGCGCCGCAATCTCAGCCAGTGAGGGTTGATGACCCACATGCTGACGAATAAAGTCAATGGCACGCGCAATTCGCTCGTAATCTTGGGTCATCGTTATCCATTCCTTAGGTTTTACAGATGGACACACCACCATCGACCAATAAGGCGATCCCTGTGGTAAAACTGGCCGCATCGGAGGCGAGATATAGCGCGGATTGGGCGATTTCCGCAGGATCTGCGAGGCGCTTTAGGGCATGAAGATTCTTCACAAAGGCCATGGCCTCTGGGGTATTAGCAAACTCCCGCCCCATGGGGGTATCTGTGCCGCCTGGTAATAGCGCATTGACCCTAATGCCGCGTGCGCCGTATTCAACGGCCAAGGCTTGGGTTAAGCCAATCATCCCCGCTTTACTCGCCGCATAGGCCGCCGTTTGCGGAAAGCCTATGGTATAGCCAACAAAGGAAGATGTAAAAATAATCGACCCTGCGCCACGTTTAAGCATTTGTGGCAATTGATATTTTGCCGCTAAAAATGCACTGGTAAGGTTGGTTGTTAGAGTGTTTTCCCATTCGGCTCGACTGAGCGCATCCGAATCTACGCCTAACTCGCCATTAATGCCGGCATTATTAAAGGCGATATCCAATCCACCATACTGCTCAACGGCAAGTGCCACTAAGTCACTGGCATACACCTCGTCGGTCACATCGCCCGCCAGATAAACCGCTTCACCGCCTTGAGTGATGATCTCATCCACCAATGAGGCCAATATGGCGCCGCGGCGCGCCCCCAGTACCAGTTTTGCGCCTTCACGGGCAAAGCGTTTTGCGGTGGCATAACCAATTCCCGAACTTGCCCCAGTAATGATTGCGACCTTTCCCTGTAACACTGCCATAGATATGTCTCCATTGATTGCCTCGGCCAATATGCGCCGATAGAGACATAGTGAAGGGTTAGGGCATGCAACTCGACCCGAATCTTGCGCTTTTACACTTGGTTGCTAACGTCGTGAAAGTTGAGTGGATTGTCACTGAGTTTTAGGCGATGCCAGCAGCATAAATCAGTAGCAAAGACAGCGGGACGGAAACAACACCGATTAAGCGAAATTGATTCTTAAACGCTTGGGCAGACCATAGGGCAAATTTACGATGTTTACTCGGCGGCGTGCATGCCAAGCCTATTCCCACACCGAGCAAGACAATGCCTATCGCCAAAAAAATCTGTGGAAATCTGGTATCGGCGCAATATTGGATAAAAATCACACCCGCAATAATTCGGCTAACCACTTCAACAATATGGAAGTAGGGCTGCTCGCTAAATGCAATGATACCGTTAGCGAACGCCGCAGGCCTGACGACCATTACAAGGCTAAAGAACAGCATCAATAGGCCAAAAGCCGCAATAAAATACATCGTCATTCCTTGTATTGGTTCTTATGTATTTGGTATGGGAAGCGTGAGTGGCTGCGCTTTATCTACTTTAACTTGAGTCGTAATTGTTCTATTTGCCTATCGATAGACGCAACCTGTGTATCAGCTTGCTGCGCCACCGCCGACATTTCTTGTGCCAAGCTTTGCTCCCAAGTCGCACCGGCAAGATTGTTATTGGCGTAATTTCTATCGTTTCTTAGCTCGACAATACGTTTATCCCTTTGGTCGATAATGAGTTTACGGTCGTTTTCTAGTTTAGTGATTTCACGGCTAATACGTTGTTTATCAATAAAATCGCTAATTTCTTGTTTTTTATCCGAGTGAGTAACAGCGTTTGCATGGGCAATATCAGGGCCTTTAACCACGCTACCGACGCCGCTGAGATCTACGGGTTGGCTATTTTCATCACAGGGATCGGCCTGATATTTTCCGTCGGCACATTGGTATACGGCGGCATTGGCCGAAAAAGGCAAGATAAGTGTAACTAGCAATAATGATTTTCTGTCCATAGAACACCTCATTGTCGATTTTGGCTAGATTACTCTGTCGTGGTGTAAAAACCAACAGAGTGGTCATGGGGCTTCATCCCACAGCCTAATGCCGTTAAGCCGTTGGTATGGCAGATGGTCTGTTACTCACAATTAGGATATGCCAAGAATTTAACAATGGGTGCTTGTTAAATTTTTTCTTAGAGCTAACTTAATAACTAATTGCTTGAACGTAAGTTGAAAGCACATTATGTTATTTTTTGAAAAGGGTTGCTCGATTTTCTGTGAAAAAGGATAAACAGTGAAAATTATTCCCACGGTACCGAAAAAATCTAAATTAATGAGCTGGTTGAAGCAGTTACCAATTTCTTTGCAACTAATATTAATTATATCTTTATTCTATCTGACTTGGCACTTTAGATACTTTGTTAGCGGTGTTAATGAATCTGAACTTGTAAAAGTAGAAGGTATTCTTTACTCGATTGAATGTAAGAATAAAATTTCAGGGGCGGATAGTATTATTTTGTATACATCCTTTCCTGAACGAGAGGTATGGTTTAGTGGTTGGCAAAAGTGCAAAAATTTATCTAGAGCATTAAATGAGTTACGTTTTCCCGAAAAAGTAATCTATTATACCAAGAGGTATAATGGTGTTTTTAGCCAAAATAGTGAAGGAGCTTTATGGATTTATGCCGTTGATCTTGCGAGAACGAACGAGCCATTAATTTATCCCGTAAATGGATTAGGTGTTAATTACGAGCCGAATATTTGGTGCTTGGTGTTTTGCTTCATAGCACTATCTCTAATTGAGTCATTAAGAGAGCGTTGGTCGGATTACAGAAAATTAAAAATGAGTTAAGTAACCATTAATGACATACAAACGGAGATATATAAACTAAAAAATTGGGTGAAAATATTGACTCCCAACTTTAATAGCGTGGCAGTGAACCTCCGGCTATACCTTGGTTAAACATTGAATAAGAGGTTTGTATGCCGCGCCCTCTCAAGGGGAGAAATCCTACTCCTTAATATCCTCCCATAGTTACTCTTTTACTGCATAATTCCTATGGGAAGTGGTGAACAATGCAGCACTGTTATCATAGTATTTGTCCTCAATATACAACAGATTAAGCCGTAATTTGTTTAGGCGAATTCTATTACGGGCATGACCTTCAATAATATGGATGTATTCGAGAGCCGCCATGGATGGCTTTACGGCGTGTCACGCAAGCTGCTGAATTTGGCGTATTCGCTATTTGAGCATAAGAACCTAATCGTCATCGACTGGAAAATAGTAGGAAAAAGAGTGAGGCTACCTTCATCTTCCACGCTGGCCATTTGTTGTATTGGGAGTTGCACGTTTGAAATATACTATTTTTAATGACTTGGAGCTTTTTTATGTCTTTGATTTAAAATGTATAGCTGGATTTATTACCTCCTTGTGTTTTTTATTACTTTGGTTAAAGCAATTTATGCCATACGGGTTGTAGGTAAACTGAAAGTGCATTATGGTATGAGATAAAATGGTTGGCTAAATTTTTAATACCTAGCTAAGGATTTCGTATCTAAAAATATAGCCAAGATTAATTTGCCATAAAGGAGAATTGTTGATGCGTTACTTAAATAAT
>NZ_JAKZGV010000040.1:0-40556 GCF_022557375.1 Shewanella sp. MM_2022_3 | reverse complement strand
GATACGACCAATAAAAAAGCCCCTATTTCTAGGGGCTATTCAAATTATTTTATCTAGAGTTTAATTAAAACTCTGTTTGTGGCACTCCAATCTAAATGGTATTTCTCACCGGCTGGCTTATCTAAACGCTCAAAAGTATGGGCACCAAAAAAGTCCCGTTGTCCTTGGAGCAAATTAGCTGGCAAGGTCTCACTGCGATAACTGTCGTAATAGGCCAGTGCCGAGCTAATGCAAGGCACTGGGATCCCTTGCATAACCGCCGCCGCCACAGCACTGCGCCACGCTGTTTGTTTTTCTGATAAGGTAGTTGCAAAGGTGTCTGCCATTAACAAACAACTTAAGTCAGCATCCGCTTGATAAGCTTGGGTTATCGATTGCAAGAAGGTGGCACGAATAATACAACCCGCACGCCAGATTTTCGCGATCTCAGCAAAATCGAGTTGCCATTTTTGCTCCTGCGCCGTCATTGCCATCAGTTGGAAACCTTGAGCGTAGCAACAGACCTTAGCGCAATAGAGCGCACTCTCTAAAGCATCGATTAAGGTGACTTTTTGGTTTTCATCCATCGCAGGAGATAAGGGGCCAGCAAGCTTTTTGCTGAGCTCAAAACGGAGGGGTTTTTGGGTGCTCACCGCCCGAGCATAAACCGCTTCGGCAATAGTGGGAGCCGGACAACCTATTTGTAAACTGCTGACCGCAGTCCAAAGTCCAGTGCCCTTCTGCCCTGCTTTATCGAGGATCATCTCAACTAACGGTTTACCCGTTAGCGGATCCGCCTGTTTGAGCACCTCGGCGCTGATCCCCATCAGATAACTGTTTAAACTGCCCTTATTCCAGCGTTCAAACACCTCACCTACCTGTGCTGCGCTCATGCCTAAGCCATCGTGCATTAATTGATAGGCTTCGCAAATCAGCTGCATATCGGCGTATTCAATGCCGTTATGCACCATTTTCACATAATGCCCAGCACCCGCAGGCCCAATATAGGTCGTGCAAGGTTCGCCTTCGGTCACCGGATTTCCCGGCTCAAAACGCTCAATCGGCAGCCCAGTTTTAGGGTCAACCTTAGCGGCAATAGCCTTCCAAATCGGCGCAACATGTTGCCATGCACCAAGATCGCCACTTGGCATTAATGAAGGCCCAAAACGCGCACCAACCTCACCGCCCGAAACGGCTGAGCTGAAGAAGATAAATTTGCCTTGATAACGCTTTTCGCGTTCAACGGTGTCAGTCCAAAGACTGTTGCCCGTATCGATTACGATGTCGTCCGCTTCGATACCTGCAGAAATCAGGGCATGGCATACCCCATCCACAGGCGCACCCGCAGGGACAGATAGCACGAGAATACGGGGATGAGTGAGGCTGGCTAACATTTCTGAAAGATTAGCACAGCCTGTAATACGCAGATCCTGTCCTACACGTTCTTGTTTTTCTTGTTGTAAAACCCCGTTGACTTTAACAGGATCGAGATCGAAGGCACTGACGCGATATTGATTGTCGGCAATGTTTAGCGCAAGGTTTTTACCCATTACGCCAAGGCCTATCACGCCAATATCATTAAGATTGCTGTGGTTTTGCATTATATAATTCCCACGGGTCACAGAGGTTAGAAATAACCAATTTGGAGCATTAATTATATCGGCCTTTGTAACTTAATTACCAGAGAGAAGAGACGATGCATACGATTGGCAAACTCGATTGCAAATCAAGATGCGTTGTTTTTTCAGGAGAATATTCCCAAATCTCACCAAACATCTTTACCAATCGTATACATCTTGGGCAAGCTCTTCCTTGGGGATGTAAATTGATTAATGAGCGAGTTTTAAGCCGAGTACGCCAAGCAAAATGAGGATTAAGCTGGCGATTTTCAGCAAGCTCACTCCCTCGCCTAAGAGAATAATGCCCGCAATTGCCGTGCCCATGGCACCTATGCCAACCCACACCCCATAAGCCGTGCCTATCGGCAATTGCTTAACGGCGAGGCCCAGTAGCAACACACTGAACGCCATGGAGAGCAAAGTAAACACACTCGGCCACAAGCGAGTAAAACCATCGGTGTATTTGAGTCCGATGGCCCAACCAATTTCAAAAAGTCCAGCAAGTATTAACAGTAACCAGCTCATAGAGAACTCCCATACGGGGTCGTCCCCAAATTGATATCGGCGTATTTAGGGTCGTCCCTAAGCCGTTGTGAAATGTTAATGGGTCAAAAGCAATAAGGATAATGAATGTCCGCAGTACCGCTTAAGATCCGGCGCCTTAATAGTGCACTGTCGATGCAAAGCTCTATTAAGAATGCAGGCTAGACTACCAAAATGTGACGAATAAGGGCAAGTGCTCTAAGCATTCGTCTAAATCTAAATAAGAAAGCGATAATCTAAAAAGACTATCGCTTGCTCTTTTGTTTGACGATCTTAACTTTTTAAGTCGTTAACTTGAGCCGCTCACTCTAGCCCACTAAAGCATCGGCATAGCCCATGCGGGTTAAGGTCGTGCGGACTAAATCGAGGGTCTGCGGATCTTCAATGGTCGCTGGCGCCGTATATTGCTGATTATCGGCAATTTTACGCATAGTGCCGCGCAGGATTTTACCCGAGCGAGTTTTCGGCAGCTTTTGAATCGCGCTCACCAACCTAAAGGACGCAACGGGACCAATTTCTTGGCGAACGAGGGCAATTAACTGCTTATGCAGCTCCTCATCCGTAATAGTCACGCCCTTTTTAAGTACCACTAAGCCTAATGGCACTTGGCCCTTTAATTTGTCATCAACACCAATCACTGCGGCTTCGGCCACATCGGGATGCTGGCACAGCACCTCTTCAAACCGCCCAGTAGAGAGACGATGACCCGCAACGTTAATAATGTCATCAATACGACTCATGATATAGAGATAGCCATCTTCATCCATGTAGCCCGCATCACCCGTAAGGTAATAGCCTGGGTACATGGATAAGTAACTATCCTGATAACGTTTATTATTTTGCCAGAGCGTTGTGAGCGTGCCCGGTGGCAAGGGTAATTTTATCACCACATTGCCAGAGACATTCGCCGCCACTTTAACCCCTAGCTCATCGACGACATCAACTTCGTATCCAGGCACGGGTCGCCCCGGTGAGCCGGCTTTAACGGCAATCGGCGCCACCCCCATTAGATTTGCGGCTACTGGCCAACCTGTTTCAGTTTGCCACCAATGATCAATAACCGGCTTATGCAACTTGTCTTCAGCCCAATGCAGGGTGTCGGGATCGCAGCGCTCCCCAGCTAAAAAGACATTCTTCAAGCAGCTTAAATCAACACCTTGAATGAATTCGCCGTCGGGATCTTCACGCTTAATAGCGCGAATCGCCGTGGGCGCGGTGAAAAAGCTTTTGACTTGATACTTGGCAATCGTACGCCAAAAGGCGCCGGGGTCGGGTGTACCAACGGGTTTGCCTTCATATAACAGCGTGGTCGCCCCCACGAGTAACGGACCATAAACAATATAGGAATGACCAACAACCCAACCCACATCCGATGCCGCCCAAAACACATCGCCTTGATGAATATCATAAATATTGGCCATCGACCAAGCTAATGCGACCGCATGACCGCCATTGTCACGCACCACCCCTTTAGGTTGGCCTGTAGTGCCAGAGGTATAGAGCACATATAAAGGATCGGTGGCATTTACCGTGACGCAGTCAACGCTTTCGCATCCTTTAAGCGCGGTCTGCCAATCGGCGTCTCGACCAGTTTGCATCTGCGCTTCATATTGAGGGCGGTTTAAAATCAAGCAATGCTCAACCTTGTGCACCGCTTCATTTAATGCTTTATCTAGTAAGGGCTTATAGGGCACCACCCCTGAAGGTTCAATCCCGCAGGAGGCAGACATTACCAGCTTAGGTTTGGCATCATTGATACGGGTGGCAAGTTCATTGGCCGCAAAGCCACCAAATACCACCGAATGAATGGCGCCAATGCGCGCGCAGGCAAGCATGGCATAGGCCGTTTCGGGTACCATCGGCATGTAAATAACCACCCGATCACCCTTGGTCACCCCCATAGTACGCAAATACCCTGCAAGCCTTGCTACTTGAGCCTGCAGTTCGTGATAGGTAATACTGTATTCGGTTTCGGTTACTGGGCTAACGTAATGAATCGCAATCTGCTCACCACGTCCCGCTAACACATGTCGGTCTATCGCGTTATAACACGTGTTTAACTCACCATCGCTAAACCAATGGTAAAATGGTGCCTCGCTTTCATCTAATATTTGTTTGCTTGGCGTAACCCAATCTAAGGCCTTGGCGGCTTGTTGCCAAAATGCCTGTTTATTCGCAATAGATGTCTGATGTAATTGTTGTCCAACATCTGTCATAAGGCCTCCCATCATGACACTCATCCGTGTCAACACAGATGAAACTCTCCCCTTCCTTCCGAGGTTGATTATGACCTGCCACGCATTATTCCCCCATTAGACTAAGGGATATACTGGGGTTAAAAAATAAATCCGAAGAGATAGACCATCTAACACTTGCCGTGTAGAAGACTTCCACATAAACTTATGTCTTTAATGGATTTTTCACGGAAAGAAATACTCATTATGCGCCGCTTCAGCCAAGTCAAACTCGGTCTACTCCTATTCATCAATCTCGTCAGTACGGCTTGTTTTGCTTCGACACAACAACTTGAAGCATTACTCGAACCCCTGTCTATCGGTGAGCGGGCTAACGTAGATAACACTCAGATCATCAGCGCTAAGTTACTCTCACGGGTCTATCAAGTGCGCCAATATCAAGTGCTCTGGGAGGATAAAGACTATGCGGGCACGCTACTCGATGTAATTAAAAGTGCCGATGAAGAGGGTCTTGCGAAGGAAGATTACCACTATCCCAAGTTGGTCGAACTTTACCAACAACTGAGTGCATCGAATTGGCAAGATGAGTATCGCAGTAGTGTATTTGAAGTGCTGCTAACCGATGGGATTATTACCTATGCTATTCATTTACTTAATGGAAAAGTCAATCCCAGTATGCTCGGCAAAACCTGGAACTATGATGAAGCCCATCTGGATTTTGATACCACATTAAAACAGCTTGAAGAACACATTAAAGCGCACACTGTGGCCGAGGCGATTACAGGCTTAGCGCCTAAGATTGCGCCATATCACCAGCTTAAACAGTATCTTGCCCAGTACAAAGACTTGGCAGCTCGCTATCCCTTTACCACGATTCCTTATACGGAAGTCATTAAACCCGGCAGCACTTCCCCCTCGGTACAAAGCATTGCCACACGGCTAAAAGAGTTAGGTTACTTAGCAGCAAGCTCGCCAGCGGAGAATAGCGCCGCCGTGAACGAGCCCTTAACTTATGACAGCACGCTTGAAGCTGCGGTACGTCAATTTCAGACTGACCACAGCCTTAAGGCCGATGGGGTGATAGGCGCAGGCACAATGGCGGCGTTAAATGTTCCCTATACACAAAGGGTCGAGCAGATCCGCATTAACCTCGAGCGTGCCCGCTGGCTATCAGCCAACTTGCCGGCAAACTATCTGCTGGTTAATTTGGCTGGCTACGAATTATTACTATTTAAAGACAATAACTTAAACTGGCGTACTGACATTATCATCGGCAAAATCGACGCAAAGACACCATTGTTTAAATCCAAATTAAAATATGTGGTTGTGAATCCCACTTGGACCGTGCCCCGCAGTATCTCCACGGAGATCATCAACCACTTACGTCAAGATCCCGATTATCTGCAAAAAAAGCACTTTAAAGTCGTTGAAGCCTCGGGCACGCCCGTCGATGCTCGCGGCATCGATTGGCACAGTATGACCCGCAAAAACTTCCCCTACTGGTTTGTGCAGGGGCCAGGGGAAGATAACTCCCTTGGTTTAGTTAAATTTATCTTCCCAAACCAATATTCAATTTATCTGCATGATACGCCATCGAAAAATCTATTCGAGCAAACCAATAGAGCCTTCAGTCACGGTTGTATTCGAGTAAAAGATCCCCTCGTGCTCGCCGATAAACTGCTGAGCGCCAATGCGAATTGGTCCAGTGAAACGCTCAATCGCAAACTTGCAGAGGGAAAAACAGAAAACCTGTTTTTAGATCAGCCCTTAGATATTTTGATTATGTATTGGACCGTGACCATCAAAAACGGAAAAATCAAATTTTACAATGATATATACACACGTGACCCGGTACTTATCGAAGCATTAAATCGCCCAACCTATGAGGGTGTGTTAGCCGATGATGGCTTGCTCAATACGTTGGAATAACGGCTTACACGTCAGCCTTAACGCCACCACTTAATAAGTTATCTTCCCCCGTGGAGCCTTAAGGCAATATGGGGGACTCACCTAAAAAACACTTGTTTGATTTCAAGCTAACGTAATATTTATCAACATGTTAAACAACACAGCTTGAGCCAAGTGGCAACAAGAATTGACAAAAAAAATCGACTAACCACACCACAATCTTTACCTTTACGTAAACTTCATATATCTTGCTTAAAAATGATTAACTAAGGTGCCTGAATGAGCGCAACTAACACGCCACAAACGACTTATTCGATCAGTGATCTCTCCAAAGAGTTTGATATCACGACCCGAAGCATTCGTTTTTACGAAGACCAAGGTTTACTAAAACCTAAACGTCGCGGTCAAACCCGCATTTACAGCCTAAAAGACAGGGTACGACTCAAACTTATCCTGCGCGGCAAGCGCCTTGGATTCTCTCTGGCAGAAACCCGTCGCCTATTCGAACTTTACGATGCCGACAAGAGCAGCACTACTCAGCTCAATACTATGCTTGCCCTAGTGGAAGAAAAGAAATCTGCCCTACAGCAGCAAATGGACGACATTAAAGTGGTCCTGATGGAGCTAAATTCAGCCGAGCAGCAATGCCGCCTCGCCCTAGAAGAAAGCAAGGCTAAGGCCTAATGCCTTCGAGGCTTGCGAGCATAACATTAACGAGCACCTCAGTTGGTACGACCGCGTGACAGGGATACATCACGCAAAGCAAAACAGATTTAAAGACTCAAGCACCTAATAATCATAAAAATATAAATTAGAACATCAGAAAGGACACAAGCAATGAACTCACTCTACACCAGTCTTAATTTTGGCCTAGGCGAAGATGTCGATATGCTGCGCGATGCGGTGCAGGATTTTGCCGCGAATGAAATCGCACCGATTGCTGCGAAAGTGGATCACGACAATGCCTTTCCCAATGAAATTTGGCCCGTGCTGGGTGGGATGGGGCTTTTAGGTGTCACTGTGCCTGAGGAATACGGCGGCGCAAACATGGGCTACCTCGCCCACGTGGTCGCCATGGAAGAAATTTCCCGCGCTTCAGCCTCTATCGGGTTAAGTTATGGCGCCCACTCTAACCTGTGTGTGAACCAAATTAACCGTAACGGTAATGCTGCACAAAAAGCTAAATACTTACCAAAGCTGGTGAGCGGTGAGCATATCGGCGCACTGGCAATGAGTGAGCCTAATGCCGGCTCCGATGTGGTTTCAATGAAGCTACACGCCCGTAAAGAAGGCGATCGTTATATCCTCAACGGCAACAAAATGTGGATCACCAACGGTCCCGATGCCAATACCTATGTAATTTATGCAAAAACCGACTTAACGAAGGGCGCCCACGGCATCACCGCCTTTATCGTTGAGCGCGGTTTTAAAGGTTTCAGCCAAGCGCAAAAACTCGACAAACTGGGCATGCGCGGTTCAAACACCTGTGAACTGGTGTTTGAAGATGTCGAAGTACCAGAGGAAAACATTCTCGGCGGCCTCAACAATGGCGTTAAAGTGCTGATGAGCGGTTTAGATTACGAACGCGTCGTGCTCTCAGGCGGCCCGCTGGGGATTATGAATGCCTGTATGGACATCGTCGTGCCTTATATCCACGAACGTGAGCAATTTGGTAAATCCATCGGTGAATTCCAATTAGTACAAGGCAAATTAGCCGATATGTACACTGGCATGAACGCCGCTAAAGCCTATGTCTATAGCGTGGCGAAATCCTGCGATCGCGGTGAAACCACCCGCAAAGACGCCGCAGGCGCCATTCTTTACAGCGCGGAGCTGGCCACCAAAATGGCACTGGATGCCATTCAATTGCTCGGCGGTAACGGTTACGTCAACGAGTATGCCACTGGCCGCTTACTGCGCGATGCCAAACTCTATGAGATCGGTGCCGGCACCTCAGAAATTCGCCGTATGCTGATTGGCCGTGAGCTCTTTAACGAATCGAAATAAGCAGCCTAGGGCGAACGGCGCATGATGAGCTTTAGCCTTTCATGCCCCTTCGCCCACCGAGCCAACTGATACTGAGTTACCGCTTTATAAGGACAATCAACGTGACGCAATTAAGCAGTCGTATCAACGCCCGTAGCGATGAATTTAAAGCCAAATCCGACGATATGGCCGCCCTCGTGGCCGATCTCAAAACCAAGCTCGCCAAAATTGAACTCGGCGGCGGCCCCGTTGCCCTTGAGCGCCATTTGGCCCGCGGTAAACTTCTTCCTCGTCAACGGGTTGAGAAACTCCTCGACGCAGGTTCGCCCTTTTTAGAATTGTCGCAATTTGCTGCATTTGAAGTCTATGACGAAGAAGTGCCCGCCGCAGGGATTATCGCCGGTATCGGCCGAGTGAGCGGCGTAGAGTGCATGATTATCGCCAACGATGCCACGGTCAAAGGCGGCACTTACTACCCTATCACGGTCAAAAAACACTTAAGGGCACAAGAGATTGCCAGTCGCTGTCATCTGCCCTGTATCTATTTAGTCGATTCGGGCGGCGCTAACTTGCCCCGTCAGGATGAAGTTTTTCCAGACCGCGACCATTTCGGCCGGATTTTCTACAATCAAGCGCAAATGTCCGCCAAGGGCATTCCACAAATTGCGGTGGTGATGGGTCTGTGTACCGCGGGCGGCGCCTATGTGCCGGCTATGGCAGATGAATCGATTATCGTTAAAGAACAAGGCACTATCTTCCTAGCTGGACCGCCGTTAGTGAAAGCCGCGACTGGTGAAGAAGTCAGCGCCGAAGAACTTGGCGGCGCCGACGTACACACTAAAATTTCAGGTGTGGCGGATCACTTAGCCCAAAACGATGAGCATGCATTAGAGCTTGCCCGCCGCGCAGTGCTGCGTCTGAATCATCAAAAACAAATCAACAGTCTGCTAAGCCCTGTTAAGCCACCGAAGTTTGATATCAACGAACTCTACGGCATCGTCGGCACCGATCTGAAAAAGCCCTTCGATGTGAAAGAAGTGATCGCCCGCATCGTCGACGACTCCGACTTCGATGAGTTTAAAGCTAAATATGGTGCGACTTTGGTCTGTGGTTTTGCCCGCATTCACGGCTATCCCGTGGGAATTGTGGCCAACAACGGCATTTTATTCTCAGAATCGGCGCAAAAAGGCGCGCACTTTATCGAACTGTGCTGCCAGCGCAAGATCCCGCTGCTGTTCCTGCAAAATATCACCGGCTTTATGGTGGGTAAAAAGTACGAACACGAAGGTATCGCTAAGCATGGCGCCAAGATGGTGACCGCAGTATCCTGTGCCAATGTACCAAAATTTACCGTGATTATCGGTGGCAGCTACGGCGCGGGTAACTATGGTATGTGTGGCCGCGCCTTCGAGCCGACCATGATGTGGATGTGGCCCAATGCGCGCATCTCTGTGATGGGTGGCGAACAAGCCGCTGGCGTATTAGCGACAGTACGCCGCGACGGTTTAGCCCGTAAAGGTGAAGAATGGTCTGCTGAGGACGAAAAAGCCTTTAAAGCACCGATTATTGCCCAGTACGATAAAGAGGGTCATCCCTACCATGCCAGCGCCCGTCTGTGGGATGACGGCATTATCGACCCGGCGCAAACCCGTGATGTGGTGGGCCTTGCCCTGTCAGCCGCATTAAATGCCCCTATCGAAGACACCCGCTTCGGCGTCTTCCGTATGTAACGCATCTTGCGATGCCTTACGTATCACTCATAGAGGGGATAAATATGACGGGAATAATAATGACTGACACACAACACCAGAACACTAGCACTCAATCCTTAGCTCATTTGCAGCACGTCAGCTATGCGCTGAATAACGGCGTGGGCGAGTTAATCCTTAACCGAGCAGAAGTGCACAATGCCTTCGATGAGGTGATGCTCAGCGAAATGATCGCCGTCCTCGGTTATTTTGCCGAGCACCAAGACTGCAAACTGCTGGTATTGAAAGCCAATGGCAAAAACTTCAGTGCAGGCGCCGACTTAAACTGGATGCGCAAACAAGCCAAGATGGATTTTGATCAAAACCTGAATGACGCCAAGGCGCTGGCTAAGCTGATGCAGGATTTAGATACCTTTCCAAAACCCACTATCGCCTTAGTCCAAGGGGCGGCCTTTGGCGGCGCGCTTGGGTTAATCTGCGCCAGTGATATTGCCATCGCCACCGAGCGTGCAAGCTTCTGCTTAAGCGAAGTCAAACTAGGGCTTATCCCCGCGGTGATTAGCCCCTACGTTGCCCGCGCCATGGGTAATCGTGCCTCACGCCGCTATATGCTGACTGCGGAGCGTTTTGATGCGCAAACGGCACTTAAACTCAATGTTATCCATGAGATAAACGACGATTTGGCGTCCGCAGCGCAGCCCATTATCACCGCGCTGCTCGCCAACAGTCCGCAGGGCATGGCATGGGTAAAGACTCTACTCGCCCGCCTCGAAGACGGCGTGATAGACCAAGATACGATTGATTACACCAGCGAGCGCATCGCCCGCATTCGGGTATCTGATGAAGGCCAAGAAGGTTTAAACGCCTTCTTCGAAAAACGTCAGCCGAACTGGCACACGCCAACAGATACTCAAGGAGTTCTTTGATGTTGACTAACAGCATGTTCACTAAGCTTTTAATTGCTAACCGTGGTGAAATTGCCTGCCGCATTATCAAAACCGCGCAGGCCATGGGCGTTCGCACCGTAGCCTTATATTCCGATGCCGATAAAAACGCCCGCCATGTTGCCATGGCCGACGAATCGTTTTACTTAGGTGGCAGCGCCCCGGCGGATTCTTACCTGAAGGGCGACTTGATTATCGAAATCGCCAAAAAGGCCCAGGCACAAGCCATCCACCCTGGTTATGGTTTTTTATCGGAAAACGCCGACTTTGCCCGCAAGTGTGAGGCAGCAGGAATCGTGTTTGTTGGCCCTGGCAGCGATGCCATCGATGCCATGGGCAGCAAGAGTGCGGCCAAAGCCATTATGACGGCGGCGCAAGTGCCTTTAGTGCCGGGTTACCATGGCGACGATCAAACCGATGCCACCCTCAAGGCCGAAGCCTTAAAAATCGGCTTCCCGATGCTGATTAAAGCCGCCTACGGTGGCGGTGGTAAAGGTATGCGTATCGTTGAGCATGAAGGCGAAATCATGGACGCCATCAACTCGGCGCGCCGTGAAGCGGCCTCCTCCTTCGGTAACGATAAGTTATTGATGGAGCGTTATTTACGCCAGCCTCGCCATGTCGAAGTCCAAGTGTTTGCCGATACCTTTGGCAATGCAATTTACTTATCGGATCGCGACTGTTCGATTCAGCGCCGCCATCAAAAAGTGGTCGAAGAAGCGCCAGCACCCGGTTTAAGCGATGAACTGCGCGCCCAAATGGGAGAAGCCGCTGTAGCTGCCGCTAAGGCCATCGATTATGTTGGCGCGGGAACCGTTGAATTCCTGTTAGATACCGACAATAGCTTCTACTTTATGGAGATGAATACTCGTCTGCAGGTAGAGCATCCGGTGACCGAAATGGTGACGGGCCAAGACTTAGTCAAATGGCAGTTAATGGTCGCCAGTGGTCAGCCGTTACCGCTCAAACAGGACGAAGTGCGTATCCATGGACACGCCTTTGAGGTACGTATTTACGCCGAAGATCCGCAAAATGAGTTTTTACCCGCCAGCGGTAAGCTCAACTTCCTGCGCGAGCCCGAGCAAAGCAAATACGTGCGTATCGATTCCGGCATCCGTGAAAACGATGTGATCAGTAATTTCTACGATCCTATGATAGCCAAGCTCATCGTGTGGGATGAGTCGCGTCCGCGCGCGCTACAGCGCCTAGTGCATGCCCTCGAGTCCTACCAAATCAGCGGGCTTAAGCACAATATTGAATTTTTAGCCAATATTGCCGAGCATCCCGCCTTCGCTAAGGCGGATTTTAGCACCGACTTTATCAACCGTTACGGCGATGCGCTGATTGGCAGTGCTTCGAGCGAAACCGATACAGCTATCGCTTTTGCAGCGCTGTATCAAGTACTTGCCCGTAAAGAAGCCGCCAAGGCACAGGCAATTAATAGCGCCGATCCTTACTCGCCTTGGGGCCAAGTCAGTGGCTTTAGACTCAACAGCGTTAGCCAGCATACTATTGCCCTGCTCGACGATGCCCACGAGTTACAACAATTGGTGCTACTAGACTTTGGCGATCACTACCAAATATCCCAACCCGCAGCAGAGGGCCAAGTGAGCAAGTCCCTGAGTGGTGAGCTTAAGCAGGATTTACTGTTAGCCGAAATCAACGGCCATAAGAGTAAAGTGCCTGTCAGCGCCCAGGGCGATGATTTTACGTTGTTTTTACCCTCTGGCAGTTATCACTTCAGGGCGGTTAAAACCCAAGTGGTTGAGGCAGAGTCCAGTAATGAAGATAAACTCAAGGCCCCGATGAATGGCACAGTTGTGACCCACTTAGTGGAAGTCGGTGCTGAGGTTAAGGCGGGACAAGGACTACTGGTGATGGAAGCAATGAAGATGGAATACACCATCGAAGCGCCCTTCGACGGTATTGTTACCGAGTTCTACTTCAAGGCGGGCGAGTTAGTGAGCGATGGCGCTGTGCTGCTCCATGTTGAGCCCAAAACCCAGAGCGAGGAAGCCTAAATGTCTGCGCTGGATCTTACGACCTTAAGCGCCAGCTCGGATAGGGTTAGCCTGTTCGAGATGGGGCCACGTGATGGCTTGCAGAATGAAGCCGCCATCCCGACACAGGCCAAAGTCGCCTTGATTGAATCCCTCGCCGATGCGGGCGTGAAGCGAATTGAAGCAGGCAGTTTTGTGTCACCCAAATGGGTGCCACAAATGGCCGATAGCGGCGAAGTATTGCGCCAAATTCGCCGTCAAGCGGGCGTGGTTTACAGCGCCCTCACCCCCAATGTCAAAGGCTTAGAGCTGGCGCTGGATGCAAAAGCTTCCGAAGTCGCTATCTTTGGTGCGGCGTCACAAAGCTTTAGTCAGCGCAATATCAACTGTTCGATTGAAGAGTCGATTGAACGCTTTATCCCGTTGATGGACATGGCAAAAGCCGCCAATATCCCAGTGCGTGGCTATGTGTCCTGCGTTTTAGGTTGCCCCTATGAAGGGGAAATCGCCGCGAGCGAAGTGGCAAGAGTGTCTGAAATCCTTTACAAAATGGGCTGTTACGAAATTTCGCTCGGCGACACTATCGGTGTAGGCACGCCGTTAAAAGCCCGTAAAATGCTGCAAGCCGTGATGGAGCGAGTCCCGGTAGAAAAGCTCGCCCTGCACTTCCACGACACCTATGGCCAAGCATTAGCCAATATTACCGCCTGCCTCGACTTAGGTGTACGCAGCTTTGATGCCTCAGTGGCGGGCCTAGGTGGTTGCCCGTATGCAAAAGGCGCATCGGGCAATCTGGCAAGTGAAGACTTGGTCTATATGCTCCACGGCCTCGGTTTGAAGACGGGTATCGATTTAGAAAAACTGGCATTAGCGGGTTTTGGGATCAGCAAACAATTAAATCGTCTTAATGGCTCTAAAGTCGCCAATGCAATCTTGCAGGGCGCTAAAGCCTAGACTCAAGCGTCGAGGCGCTAAACATACCTAGCGCCTTGGGGACTGAATAACAGTAAAAGGACATCAAAATGGCAGGACTCAATAAAGTCGTCAGCAGCTATGAAGAAGCGTTAGCAGGTTTATCCGATGATATGACCATTATGGTTGGCGGTTTTGGCCTGTGCGGTATTCCAGAAGGCTTAATCAATCAAATGGTTAAGATGGGCGTTAAGGGCTTAACCGCCATTTCAAACAACGCTGGTGTGGATGATTTCGGTCTGGGCTTATTGTTAAAACACCGTCAGATTTCGACCATGATCGCCTCCTACGTGGGTGAGAACGCCACTTTCGAACAGCAAATGCTCTCGGGCGAACTGAATGTGATTTTAACGCCGCAGGGCACGCTGGCGGAAAAAATCCGCGCCGGCGGTGCAGGCATTCCGGCATTTTTCACCGCCACAGGCTACGGCACTCCCGTGGCGGAAGGTAAAGAAACCCGTGAAATCAAAGGCCGTCACTATGTGTTAGAAGAGTCTCTGACCGCCGATTTTGCCCTCGTTCGCGCTTGGAAGGCCGATACTATGGGTAACTTAGTGTTCCGCAAAACCGCCGCTAACTTTAACCCTATGATGGCGACTGCGGGCAAAATTACGGTAGTGGAAGCCGAGTTTATTGTGGAGCCGGGCGAGCTCGATCCAGATCATATCCATACTCCCGGCATTTATGTTGATCGCGTCATCCAAGGCAAGTTCGAGAAACGTATCGAGCAGCGCACGGTAAAAGCTTCGAAATAAAAAACGCTGAACGATTAACAACGCAAGCTAAAGCGACAGAGTCTAAGCCCTAAATAAAGACCTAAAAATTGAGGCCAATAGCGACTCTAGGTAAAGGAAGGATAAAGATCATGGCATTATCAAGAGAACAACTGGCACAGCGCGTTGCCAAAGAATTACAAGACGGCTACTACGTCAACCTCGGTATTGGTATTCCCACGCTCGTGGCCAACTACATTCCCGCAGGCATGGAAGTGATGCTGCAATCGGAAAACGGCCTGCTCGGCATGGGGGAATTTCCGACGGAAGAAACCATAGATCCGGATTTAATCAACGCCGGTAAACAAACCGTCACCGCGGTAAAAGGTGCCTCGTTTTTCTCCTCTGCCGAAAGCTTTGCCATGATCCGTGGCGGCCATGTAGACTTAACCGTACTCGGCGCCTTTGAAGTCGATGTAAATGGTTCCATTGCCTCATGGATGATCCCAGGCAAGCTTATCAAGGGCATGGGCGGCGCAATGGATTTAGTCGCAGGGGCGGAAAATATTATCGTGACTATGATGCACGCCGATAAGTACGGCAACTCTAAGCTGTTACCCGTGTGCGAATTACCCCTCACAGGTTACGGCTGCATCAAACGTGTTGTCACCGATTTAGCCTTTATCGAAATTAAAGACGGCGCCTTCCATCTGTTAGAGCGCGCCCCCGGTGTCAGCGTTGAAGAAATTGTTAGCAAAACCGCTGGCAAATTAATCGTGCCAGACCATGTACCAGAGATGGTGTTTTAAGCACACCCTAACGTGTGATAGTAATTTCTGTACTCAAAGAGCTTGATACTAAAGATTGTTTGAAACTGTAGCTAAAGTTTGATGTGATAAAAGCCCAGAATATAATTCTGGGCTTTTTGTTACTGTGTCTAAACCAAGTGTGAGGCTCAGTGCAACAGCACTTATGCTCTGGCGACACGCCGTAAACCCATCCTTGGGGGCTCAACGAAAAAGTCCCTTTTTTCGATGGTCGCCAACGCATCAGCGCTGTTTGCCTATTAAGTCCGACGTATTCCACTGCATTCGCTTCTATCCCAGCATCTTTTTGTCATCCCCGCGAAAGCGGGGAGCCATAAGTAAAATTGACACTTACTTGCCGCGTATTCGGCGGTGAACCAAGAATTCACCGACTACTGCGAAAAGATGAATTTCTAAGCCGCGTATTCGGCGGTGAACATTTTTACCAAGTTACGCTAAACAAACTTGTTTTTCTAAGCCGCGTATTCGGCGGTGAACGGACGACTTTGACAAGTGGTTTGATGATAATTTTTCTAAGCCGCGTATTCGGCGGTGAACAGACAAAACAAACTAAGCTTCCAATTTGAGAATTTCTAAGCCGCGTATTCGACGGTGAACGAGACAGTGGCTAAATTGGGCGAATCGGTAGATTTCTAAGCCGCGTATTCGGCGGTGAACAGTGAATTAGAAACGGTTGAGTATAACGGAAATTTCTAAGCCGCGTATTCGGCGGTAAAGCATACCTCGGCAATAAATAAGGGGAAAGTATTTTTCTAAGCCGCGTATTCGGCGGTGAACAGTTCGAGGATGAGGACGACGATTTAGGTGATTTTCTAAGCCGCGTATTCGGCGGTGAACTAACTGGGATACATGCCAAGGATTATTAACTTTTTCTAAGCCGCGTATTCGGCGGTGAACAAAAGAATAAAGGGCTGATTGATAAGTTTAAATTTCTAAGCCGCGTATTCGGCGGTGAACTCCTAACCCTAAAATAACCGTTAGATGGGTCTTTTCTAAGCCGCGTATTCGGCGGTGAACATGGCTCTGATGGCAAGCTTGCGGCCCTGCTTTTTCTAAGCCGCGTATTCGGCGGTGAACATGTGATTAATTGGGGTGTGCAACCTACTGAATTTCTAAGCCGCGTATTCGGCGGTGAACTGCATTAGCTGTGAACATTATGGAGGATTAGATTTCTAAGCCGCGTACTCGGCGGTGAACTGAACCAGATGAAGTCTAAGGATGGCTATATATTTCTAAGCCGCGTATTCGGCGGTGAACGGTTGAAAATGATGAGTTTGAAATTGGGGCAATTTCTAAGCCGCGTATTCGGCGGTGAACTTGCCTGCTTCGGTGATTCGATTACTGAGTTCTTTCTAAGCCGCGTATTCGGCGGTGAACCTCACAAGGACGCTAAAGCCTATTGGCTTGAATTTCTAAGCCGCGTATTCGGCGGTGAACTTTATATGCACCGAAATAAAGAGACTCATATATTTCTAAGCCGCGTATTCGGCGGTGAACTTCGTTCTAAAGCTGATGCTATTGCGATGATCTTTCTAAGCCGCGTATTCGGCGGTGAACTATGAAATAAACGATGCCAAGATTACCTTTAATTTCTAAGCCGCGTATTCGGCGGTGAACAAACAACGTGGCACAGCGGAGTTTACATGAATTTTCTAAGCCGCGTATTCGGCGGTGAACGTAAAAATGTTCTAAATACTTGGTCAGGACTATTTCTAAGCCGCGTATTCGGCGGTGAACCCCACCCAGCGAGCCAACCCCTTTATAAGTTTTTTCTAAGCCGCGTATTCGGCGGTGAACTTGGATCAGGCTTATATTCATACCCACATCGATTTCTAAGCCGCGTATTCGGCGGTGAACAATGGAAAAATACCATTAAGCATTTGATTGTTAAAGAGCAATTAAGGTTTCTAGCAAAAATACCTTTATTTTTATGCCTAAACGCTAAGCCGCGGTTTATCTGGGTTTGGCGATGGTGCAAAAAAAGAAGGTATTTTTATGGTGTTACTCACTTCGTCGCTATTCGAGCCATTTACCATAAGCATGAATATCGATCATGGGCACAGTACCGCACTTTTGTAACTGCGATAACAACTCAAACAAAAATGCCGTAGTCGCTTTTTTATGCTGCATGACTTGCATCCGCTGATGATCATTATCGTAATAAAAAAAGCAGTCATCAGCGGCACAGCCAATATTGAGCATCCCTTTATCCGCTTTGTCATACTCGAGATGACCCATTAGCGTATCTGGTATTTTAAGCTCATTTTCAAGTGTTAATAATCCACCAATAATCCCGATAAGTTCTCTGGGTGGATGAACGCCCCCCGCATGGGGAATTTGCAAGCTAGTTCGATGTAAAGCTCTCACGCTTGCTACTTTTTTACGCGCAGCATCAATATGTTGTTTATTTAATGTCTGCTTTACTTCAAAAACTGCGTAAACACTTTCAGCTGGGATGATCAACTGCTCTGCGTAGTGAAAAATAAACGGAGAATACTGGCGGTCGTAAATCACCACATCAATTTGTTCACTAAATTGGTTCTTACTATCAACCACAAAAGCCCTACTTGCACGATAGCGTTCCGGTAAATATTGGTTAAACAAATCCACCCATACATTTTCGGCACCATCACCCTTTACCACTGAATGCTTAAAGGATTTTCTGACTGTGGTTAGTTTGTGTTGTACGTCTGCATGTAAATTTTCAAGCAATTCTGAAAGTTGCCAGTCTTGGGCCATATTATTTACCCTTTAATTGCTGTAGCCGTGTTTTCCGGATCAAATGATTGGGATTTTTCTTATTACTTGGTTCATAGCCGACTTGCTTAAGACATTCCGCTAATAACGTTCTGTCTTGTGTCGTCCAAGTTTCTATCGCTGTATCAACCCAATTTTCAACTTTAAGTTGATATGCTGCACTATCTCTATGCTTAAGATAATCTGTCCTTAATTCCGCAATAATTTGAACTGGAGGCTTAGCTTTCTCGGCCTTGGCCGCCGCTTCCAATTGTTGTTCTCTGCGACGTAGTGCTTCAGCTTTCCTGTGTTCACGTTCTTCTGGCGATAACCGTTTTTCAGCTTCATCCAAAAGCCTTTGCATTAATGCGGGGTCAACCTTCATATACCCATAACCCGCGGCAGTTTTAGCACCTATACCGTTATCTGCTAAGGCTTTTTCCAATAGGGTTTGGCAAAGCTCAATCGCTGTGGGCTCTCCTTCGATCACAAATAAAAAACTGCCTTGTACGGCTAAGAGATGATTCGGGATCGGGCTGTCTTTATCGGATGGTTGCTGCTGTTTGCCGTTGTAATAGGCTTGATGATGTGTGGTAACAACATCGAGCACAAAGGGTTTATGCTCTTTTTTCACAGGATCGGAGACCCACCATGCATCGTGGAAAGTGACTAAGCCTGAAACTCGATAAGACTGCTCACTATCGGCGGTGCCAAACAGTTGTTCAAGTTCATCGCTATGCCCAGCCAAATGTTGATTTGCCCAAGCTCGAGCAATCCCTTTCACACTCGCCCCCGGAATATACGGCATGCCATAATTACGGCTAAGGCTACAGCCAGTTTCTAATGCGCCTTGGCCCGTTAAACCAATCAGCAAACGGTTTTCTAGCGTCAGCGTCGATTGCTTAAACCGGTTAGCATCACTCGTTAGATCAAACCAACGGTTAAAGCCGTTGTTGTACTCAGGAGAAGCGGGCAGTTTTACGATTTTTTCTAAATGCGCTGTCTTCTTATTATCTGATTTATCGTCATGTTTTTTTTCTTGATTAGCTTCAAGCAGGCCTTTTTGCAGTAAAAGACTTGGATTGACGCTATCCGTCTGGCCATAAGCGGATTTTATTTGGTTGCGCACTAAGGCTGTCATAAGTTGGTCTCCGCAGGATGATGGTCATCATTCACCTCGCCTGTGGCATCAATCTTTAATACGCCTTGCACATAACGGCGCAACCAGCCTGCAATTTCCAGTGCTTCACGGGTCATGCGCATGATTTGAGGCAAATCCGATTGGATGATTGCGTCATGTAACGCCTCCGCATTGGCGATATTGGCAAGCTTGGCGTCCACCTGTTTAAACACAAGGACGAGATCCTCAAGCAGTGCTTTGTGATGTTCTTCGCTTTTGGACAGTAAAAAACCTGTTGCCTGTGCTAAGCCATTTTGCAAAATCATGGTGGGTAATTTATGTGCGAGCGTGGCGTATTTTTTATTCTCTTCAATACTCTTGTTTTTACGGGAATTGATCCGCTCAAACGCGGCAGTGGCAACGATTTGACTGCGTGGTTGCATGTGTTATTCCCCTTTGGCCGACTGAGCAATAAACTGCACTAAGCCATTACCTGTGCCCATATTGCCGCCCATTTGCAGCAGAGGTTTGTTATTAATAATGTCGGTAAACCTAAGTCGCTTATCGCCATTTTGATCGTTCAAACGGGATGCATCTACCGAGTACACGCCCCATAAAACGCTTTCCGCAGGTAAGCTTTCTTCAGTCCATAATGCCCCATTATCAACGACGCCTGTCTCTTGATTAATTCGAATACGGGTGCGAATTTCAGTGGCGGTTTCGGCCAGAAAGGAGAAAACCGTATCAGGCAATACGATGATGCGCTTGCTCATGTCGCTAAAGTAGGCGCTATTTTTTGCATAAAGCGTTTGAGCAATGTATTCAGCCCATTGTTGGGTGTGGTCACACTCTTGGGCTTTGAGATCTAAATCTTCTAGCACCATCAAGTTATCTTGATGATTTGGATTTCCTTTAGGATGCAAGGCTTGCTCATCGGCAGGTGTTGGAACCGTTAAGTCTAATTTTCGATCTTTTTTATAGCGCTGCAAAATAAATGGACAAGTTGCATAGGCCAAAATACCGTAAACCGTTCGCACGGGTAGTAGCAACAAATGAGCATCGGTTATCGACAATGCCCCCGCAGAACTGGGCTCACCATCTTGTTTGTCATAACCAAATAGTGACTGACTAAGCGTTGGTTTAACTTCTGTTTGTTCCGTATGACTAATGAAGGCTTTTAACACGCCACGAACCGTTGAGCCGGGGACAATCGGTAAATTGGAAGCTCGCTCGCGGGCAATAGGTTGATCGACAATACCAACCGATTGGCCTGAGCCACAATGCAAAATGGTTTGACTGAATAAGTGATAAACATGAAACGACATAACCTAGTCCTTTAAAAATAGCGTTAAAGAGTAAATTGATAGGCAGCAGGCAGCGCCAAACCAAAGCCGTTAAGGTTGCTTTGTGGGTCATCACAAAAGTGCGCTAACCAGAGTGAACGAATGTCTTCATCCGTTGCTTCGCCTTCAATTTCAAACCAATAAGTAGCCCCCGCAGGGATCATTTTTTGCGCAGCACGTGGCGTGTTATTTACTAAATCCCAACCTGATTGGGGGATCCAACGCTCTAATGCGGCGGCGCGTAACTTGACGGTTAGGCTTTGACAGCATGGTGGAGTGCCAATGAGCTCATCATTCAACCAGCTTGGCAACCAACCAGAGTTAAATAACACTGGCGTTAAAAAGGTCAGCGTGAACCCTTTAGCTTTTGTTATTGATTGCGCCAAATAACTGGGTAAAGAGGGCCATAAAGTACAAGCCTCAACCTCTGCTAAACGCCGCTCGCCGCCCAGATTAAGCAATGGCAAGGTTATGTCGCCGTCAATACCAGCCAAAATGCTTACGCAAGCGTCCGGGAATGGTTCATGATCAGCACGTTGCTGCCACATGCTTAGGCCTGTGGTTTGAAAAAGCTTGCCCGATTCCACATTGCGGCTGTGATTATTAATAGCAATATGTGTGCGAATATCCGGCTCGGCAGGCATCCAACCGTTTTGGCAAATTCGCTCAAAACTGACCGGCTGCCCTTTTCGCCATGCGGCTAAGTCGTTAAACGACCACCAGTTAGGGCCGGAAACTGGCTTGCCATCAGGTGCATTTTCAGCAAACAAGGGCAGCAAGCCATTGGGTAGATCGCAACCTTCACCTTCAGCAAACGCCATAGGTTTAGAACGTACTAAATGGGTGAGTTGAGTCTGTTGGTCATAAAAATACTGCACATCGGCAGGCTTAGGCACCAAGATATGTTCTTCGCTTGGGGCGTCGCCATTGATAGGCCGTTTAACCGCAAGCGGACCTGTGACGGCAAGTTTTAACAGCTCGTTATCTAGTTTCAGCAGCTTGTTGTCCAAAGTTTTTCCTGTGCTGCGAGCATGGATATTTCGCAGCGCCCCTGCAACCGTGGATGGTGGTGGAAAACGGGCAGCTTGTGCATCAGAGATTTCTTCAAATGGCCTGCCTGAGCGAATAATTAGAGGATCTTTAGGTTCAATAAGGTAATACAGCATGATTATTCTTCGCCTCCAATATCTGCGGTGGTTTTAGCACTCAGCCAGCGCGCTAAGATAAGTAGATTGGCGAGTTCGTCCAGTGAACCTGATGCTTGGGCGCGAAGCTGCGATTTAAGCTTATCCAGAGCTGCCTTCTTTGACTCTTTAATTTGTTCAGGTGTCTTTCCTGATTGTTCAACACTTACATTAAATTCTGCTCGCGCTAACATTCGCTCGAGTTCACTTTCTCGAATGCCTGCTAACTCTTTTTGCCCAGTTGTCCACTTCAAATGAACTGCCATTTCTCGGACCTCTTGCATGATGCGAGTTGGCATCCAACCCAGTGCAAAAGCGTGAGTGAAATCGGTCAGCGCATTTAATGTCTCATCATCATCCCAGCGACAACGCCAGGTGATCTCATGACCTGAACGAATGCCTAGATGTATGGCAAGTGCATTACGGGGCTTATGTTCTTTATTACCTTTGGCGTGTTTTTCTGCCGCGATAGCCCGAGCACGCAGTTGGCGCATAGGTTGTACAAAATGACCAATGGCTAAGCCCACGGATAAGGTTGGATAACACGTTTCACTCAGTTTCAACTCTGCTGCAATAACCTTCATCCTTTCTTTAAAATCATCGGCTAACTGTTTAGCACACGTCATTGCTTGAGCTAACGGCACAAAGGCTAATACATCATCACCACCCGCATAAATGGCATGACCGCCGTGATCTTGTAGCGTTTTGCGCACACTGGTCGCAAATTCATGCAGTGCTTTAGAAATCGCTTTTGATTGCTGTTTGCCTTCAGCCTTAGAAAGTAGATCCCCCATACGGTCGCCATCCGCTTTAAGCAAAACGCCGTAAGGTATTGGGGAGGATTTAATGGCGGGGAGCTGTTTTTGTAGCTTGTCTTTAAGATCGTGTTCAATATCGGCTTGTGTCAAACGGCTTAAAAAGAGATATTCGCCATCAAAGGGAAAGTCTGCGTATATGCCATCATTACCTTTAACTTGTGTAACATGTCCTGAGTCTAAAAGCGGTTGATACGCAACTTTTAGTCCAGCTCGCTGTTCATCACTTAAACTGTTAAGCCAACCATGCGCCACAATACGACTAAAGGGCGTAAACTGCTCCAAATTACCCGCTCGGCGTTTTACCACGCCTAAAGCATCTAACTCTTCTTCATTTGTCAGGCCCAAAAACCGCCGTTTCTGTAGCACTTGCTGATCACTTATTTTTAACTCTTTTGCGGCATTACGGGCAGTGAGTTTGTTGGTGACCGTATTATTGGCTCCATCCAAGGTGGATTTGTCTAACGCAGTAGTGCTGTCTTTCATAGGCTCAAAATTGCGTGACAACTTGCGGGCATGCAGTAACTGACCAAGACGTATTGAGGCAGCTTTATATTGGTGATTATCGAGTGAGACCCACGCCGAAAAGATTTCTAGCACATCATTTTGCTGTTGTTGCCAGCGCGCGCGGTCAATCCCTGCATTTTGCAGCTCATCTTTAGTCAATACTTCAGTAAAAATTCCGAATAATCGATCAAATGCAGCGCCCTTGGCATTTTCTAGCTTATTCTGGAGTTCCTCTTTGCTATCAGCAGAAATCACGGCTCGAATAACGTTAGCAATGTTGGCTCTCGGCTCATCAGATGATGATTGAGGCAGTAGTTCTACCTCTGGGTGTTCTGGGTTAGGAAATATCAAACAGCTATTTTGTGTTTGATGTAGCTTAAGTGCTACCGCGCGCGCCACTTCCGACAATAACCATGAACCACACCAGAGATCTTGCGCACGCCTTCCGGCTTCTATCAAACTTTGAACAGGGCCAATACTGATAGCCACTAAATAATCCGTCATTATTGTCCCTTCTCAAAAAAGTCTAAAAATGCCGAGAGTGGGTCATTGGCTCTTAACTGGCCATCTTTACCTACCATCGGTTTGATAATTTCTGCCAGCCTAGCTCGTTCGTTTACACTGGTAGGCCAATGGTTTGGCGTGCCATTCTTAGGGGGTGGGCTTAATTCTAAAAGTTCATTCAGAGCAGTTTGCCAATTGGGTAGTAATAAAGCCGCAGCTTGCCATTGATCGCCATTTTTGTAAGGACGAATAATCAATGGACTTGCCATACGCTGCGCGTCTTTTGGCAAGAGGGTCATGGTGCTAGGTTCGGTTCTACTTCGATCATTAAAATCAAAAATGATTGGCAGGCCAAAAGCGGCTCTCGGAAATACATTTCCAGCTTTATGCTCAGGTTCATGATTAGCTTTATGCTTATTGGACATTCGACGAAGTTGATCTGGCTCAGGCCAGCGACTCCGTCCTGGGCGATTTCCTTGTCCTTCATTCCGACCAAGTTCCCTGCCTTGCCGAAATTGATAAAGTAACTCTGTCGCTTTTTTCCATATGTTCTCAGCGGAGTCTGAAGATTGTTCTGTCAACGCTATTTTCCCGCTAATAGCCTCAACCTCAGTTACATCAATGGTTTTAATCTCGTCAACAACCACAGCACCAAAACCACGCCGAGTTCTTGCGCCTACGCCACCAAACGATGCCCACCAACGTAAGGACTCTTTGACTTGCTTTATCTGATCAGAGGTAATGTCGTCTTTATAGCGAATCTCAAGGACAAAGTTATAACCACTAGGTAAACAATAAGCTTCATCCGCCGCACCAAGCGCATATTTAACACCCGAACCAGCCAGTTTTTTCGAGCTAACCAAATTGCTCATAATGACATTTTTAGATATCACTCGAATTTGAACTTGGCTCGCTATAGCGGCCTTATCGCCAATCCCACCCCAAATAGCTTCTTCATTTTCTCGCATGACCTTAGGGTCTGTCGGCCCACAAGCAATGCGCCACCAAAAACGCAGTTGCCCACGAATAGCACTGGCGCGAATGGGCATGGCAGTATCAACTTTCCCCGCCTCAACTCCACCACCATACATTGGTGTGACCAAGGTACAGTGATAAGTTATCCACTCGTTTTTTGAGGGCTCTTTGTTTAGTTCATCACGCAAACCACCCAGCAACTCACCCTTTATTTGTCTTCGCATATAACGACCTTCTCCCTAAATCAAACTAAAACCAAGGCACTGTTGCAGTATTGCTTAAACCATATTTTGAAAAGGCGCTCTCGGCTTGCTGTGGAGGACTGAGCGATTGCTTGATAAAGAGTCGAAATAATTGATGGGTCGATTGGCTTTTGATTTGCACAAAGGGGAAATCGAGTTGTTTTGATAAATCTTCGGGGATTTGTAGGCAGGCTTCTTCATAACTAATTGAGCGTCGTTTCATGGCTCGACGACGTAAACTTTCTAGGTTGCTTTGCGCATGCACCCTTGAAACTAAGCAATGCTGACTGGTGTTTGGAACAACTAAAATGTCAGAAACCTGCGCATAGTCACTTAGTCCTTTTCGCCATGTTAGTTGCTCTAGCCTTTCTAACGCGGCTCGACTTCCATGTATCCTTAGGTGTTGGCCCAGGCATTTGCTAGACATTGCAGGGAAACTAATGCCGATATCCCCTTGAGAAACGTCAACCAACGCTCGATGCAATTTGCTAAACAACGCATTCATCAGTATGGGGGCCGAAAACTCGGGATCCTCCATGAGTTTAATATCCAAATAATGATCCATAACACTCCCTAGCTTTTCGGCGGTACATCCTTTATCGCAAAAATATTGTTCGAGTAAAATTCACCGTTCCCAGTAAAACAACAGTCTTGCACTAATGTAGTTGATACAATTACATATTTTTGCTCAATGAGCTAGCAGCATATGCATATCTGTGTCACAAATTATCGAGACTTATCAATGACCTTAGTGAGGTTTAGTGTTATTTCCGGTGTATTCAACACAGCTTCGCAAATTATCCAGCCGTTTTACATGCGATAAAACCACTGTTAGCCATCTTAAGCACATTTGCGGTAATCTTGGCGCAGCCTAAATAATAAGGATGCTCAAGTTGTTAGCTAAATATCTTAATAAACACAGCCGCAAACATATGGGTGATTATGTTGCAACGACAGGGAGCGGCGGATTGAAGATGCGGCCGATGACGTGTTAACCCACACATTAACCAGAATACAAACAAGAGGACAAAGGATGTACCAGATTGCGATTGTGATATTTGATGAATTTACCGATATCGATTTCTTTTTAATGCGCGATATTCTCGGCCGCACAACAACAGATTGGACAGTCAAAGTGCTCGGGACCAAACCTAGCCATAAGTCGAGTTTGGGAATGACGGTAGAAACCCATGGTCATATCGCGCAAGTCGCTGATGCTGACGTGGTATTATTCAGCAGCGGCTACAAAGGCGTACCTGCCGCACTTGCGGATCCTGAGTTTATGTCGGCCCTTAAATTAGATCCCTCGCGGCAATTACTTGGCAGTATCTGTGCGGGCTCATTCTTCTTTGCCAAGTTAGGCTTACTCGACAATATTTCGGCGACGACGCATCCCGATGCCAAACCCGCATTAGTGGCCATGGGTGTGGAGGTGGAAGACTGCGCTCTGGTGATCAATGGCAATATTGCCACTGCGGGAGGCTGCCTGTCCTCGCTCTATTTAACGGGTTGGGTTGCGGAGCGTTTATTTGACAGTGCAAAGCGCCGCGAAATTCATCGGCAACTGATCCCCGCAGGCCAAGCCGATGTGTTTGAAGCTTTAATCAAGACCTCCATTGCCTCAGCCATTCGCTAATATGGAGTGCAATCCTCTGGATGAAGGGCGCAATTATGACACTCAAAGCATTACTCAATCAGTTAAAAACTGAGCACAAGATCACCAGCGTAGTCGAACTTGCGGCGCTATTGGCGCAAGATAAGGCGCTACTTCAGCAGATCAAACAAGCGGATGCGCAGTATTGGGTCAACTTTAGCAAGCAGACGTTTGATGGTTGGTACTGCGTCGCTACGCCATCGAATGCCAGCTACCATGTGTACTATCAAGAGCGTGGACAACATTGCTGGGGAGAAGAAGTATTTAGCGATCAATACTTGGCCATCGCTACAGTGATTTTTGAGTCAGGGCTGTTTCACGCTGAATAAATACATCAGTGCTAAGCCTTAATAACTTTTGATGAATCTAGCGGCATAACAATTGATGCCAAGGCTATCTACCAAAACCGATTCAGACCCCATAACAAAGCCATCAATCTGCCGCCACTTACAATATTGATGGCTTTTCATCTGAATAACTTACTGTTAAGGTGATGTTTTTATAAGCAATTGACATTCAGATTGAGTTAGACAATGGCAGCGGAGTATTCACTATGGATTGGTTACTAATCGCCCTCGCAGGCTTACTCGGCGGTATGTTAAATGCGGTGGCGGGCGGTGGCAGCTTTATCACCCTATTTGCCCTTGTGTTTGTGGGCGTACCGCCACTGTTGGCTAACGCGACGGGCACCGCCGCCCTGCTCCCCGGCTACCTTGCCAGTGCCTGGCGTTTTCGAAAAGAGATTGAATATCCTGCAAATCTTAACCTAAAAACCCTGTGCCTGATTGCGATAGCTGGCGGATGCCTAGGCGCGGCGATTTTGCTGAGCACCAGCGAGCAAGTGTTTGCTTATCTTGTCCCTTGGTTGATTTTGCTGGCAACCCTCGCCTTTATCGCTGGACCTTGGTTACTGAAAAAACGTTTAGCCCATGCCAGCATCACCCGTGTGAATACCGTCAAGCCACTGACTGCAATGATGATTCTCTTCATCGTTTGTATTTACGGCGGCTATTTTAATGGGGGATTAGGGATTATTTTACTCGCCACCTTTGGGTTACTCGGCCAAACCCAATTACATGGGATGAACGGGCTTAAAAATTTACTCTCCGCCCTACTCACCACCATTGCCGTGGTGATTTACGCCCTAGGTAATTTGATTGACGGGCAATATCTGTTACTGCTTGCCATTATGGCGATTATTGGCGGCTATCTTGGCGCCGCGCTGGCTTATCGCATTCCCCAATCCCTGCTGCGGGGTTTTATTGTGCTTGTCGGTTTCGCTATGAGTGTGGGATTTTTTATGCGTTAACCCCTTTGCGTTAGCCTAAAATATGCAAACCTCAAGCGTCATGTATTGGCAGACTACCTGCTTAATAGAAATCTAGATACTGGATAAAACAAGGAAGCGTGATGGGCGCCATTTCAATTAGACAAGCACAGATAGCCGACCATAACGCCATGACGGCCTTACTGTTGCAGCTGGGTTATAGTGCCACTGAGGCGCAGTTACAGCAGTATCTTAATAACCCTAACAGAACCGATGAAATCTATCTCGCCGAGTCTGAGGGAGTCGTGGTTGGGTTGATAAGTATAGGGCGTGTTGGCGTTTCAGGGTTATTTTTGCAGCTATTTGGCTGACGTTTATGCAAGGCAAAGTCCGTGCAGTGTAGTTATTCTACATAAACGGACGATAACGCGGCAGAAACGGCAGCCAAATGCTGCCCGAAGGGTTCGTCTGGCAAGCACTTGCTCTTTGTCACTCGTCATTTGAGTAGAATAACTACACATCATTCCTCGTTTCGCGAGCACGTGCTTGCCAGAACGAACAAAATTTAATCTCGAAACGTCAACACGCCCTAATCTTTTTGATTATTTTCCCTCGCAGCAACACATCTGCCGCATTACTGCTTTAGTGGTGGCTGAGGCCAGTCGAGGCTTAGGTGTGGGGACGCAACTAATTGATTTTGCGAAATCGAGGGCAAGTGAACGAGGTTGTCGCCAGCTTGAGGTCACCACCTCTATGCGCCGCGAGCAGACACAGACTTACTACGAGTCCATTGGCTTTGAGAAAACCTCCTTTCGCTATATTCAAGCTCTTGAAGTTAACCCAAAGTAAGTTTGCCCAAATAAAATAGGCGCTTAAGTGTACTTAAGCGCCTATTTTGGCTAAGCGTTCGCGAGGGATTAATCTTGCGCTAATTCCTTTTCTAATTGCTGGGCAATCGCTTCTGGCGAGCCGCTATTACGGGCAAAAAGACCGTAGGCAGTTGGGATCACATAAATGGTAAACAGCGTCGCCAGCATAATACCCGCAAGCACCACTACGCCAATCACAAAGCGGGTTTCAGCACCTGCGCCCGTTGCCAAAACCAGAGGGACGGCGCCTGCGGCAGTGGTAATCCCCGTCATCAGGATAGGCCGTAAACGCTGGCATGAGGCTTGGATAATGGCGCGGTCAAAATCGACGCCCTTATCCCGCAACTGGTTGGCAAATTCGACGATCAGAATACCGTTTTTCGCCGCCAAACCGACCAGCATAATAATCCCAATCTGACTGTAGATATTAAGGCTCTGCCCCGTAAACCACAGCCCTATCAAGGCGCCAACCGTGGCAAGCGGTACCGTCAGCATAATCACCATAGGGTGAATATAGCTTTCAAACTGCGCCGCTAATACCAGGAACACAATCCCAAGCGCCAACAGGAACACAAAGTACATTGAGCTGCCAGACTCTTGATAATCCAGCGATTGTCCCTTGTAGCTGATGACTGCTTCCGCAGGCAAGTAAGCTCGCGCCACTTGATTGAGGTAATCCAGCGCTTCGCCTAGGCTATAACCATCCGCCAAGCTGGCCTCAATGGTAATCGCCCGCATACGGTTGTAGCGGTTAAGGGAGCTAGCATCGGCAAACTCTTCTACCGTAACTAAGTTGGATAATGGGATCAGCTCCTTCGTCCGTTCGGAGCGAACATAGATATTTTGCAGATCGGCCGCGGTATTTTGGTTACTGCGCTCCCCTTCCACAATCACATCATACTCTTCGCCATCACGCATAAAGGTGGTGACAAGGCGCGAACCTAACATAGATTCTAAGGTGCGACCGATATTAGAAATTGACACCCCTAGGCTTGCTGCCCTGTCTCTGTCAATCACCACTCTAAGCTGCGGTTTGGTCTCTTTATAATCGTGGTCAAGGCCAAGCAGTTTAGGATTTTCCGCCACCTTTTCCATCATAATATCCCGCCAAGCAGCGAGTTCCTCATAGCTTGGACCACCAATAACAAATTGCACCGGTTTGCCCACGCCACGGCCAAAGGCTTGACGCATCACAGGGAAGGCCTGCACACCGGCTAAATCCGCGAGGCGCTTGTTAATATCGCCAATCACTTCTTTCATAGGACGACGTTGCCCCCAATCCTCGAGCACAATAATCGCCATACCGTTAGAGAAGTCTGCCGCACGGCCAAAGCCACGGGGCGCACGAATGAGCAAACGCTTGATATCCCCCGAATCCACCAATGGCATTAGGCGGCTTTCCACCTCAGTCATATAGGATTCGATATACTCGTAACTCGCCCCCTGAGGCCCGTTAATCATTAAAAATAATGAGCCTCGATCCTCCTGCGGTGCAAATTCCTGCGGTACTTTTTGGGCAAGAAACACACTACTACCGAGCGCAATCAACACGATAACGGACATCAGCACTGGTTTTGCCATGGCGCTCTCTAGCGAGCTTTGATAGCGACGGGAAATGCCCGTCATAATGCTATCAACCTTACGCACTAGCCATGAGTCCTGCGACGCTGGTTTAAGCAGCTTAGAGCACATCATCGGGCTTAGGGTCAACGCCACGATACTGGAGAAAATCACCGCCGCACTCATGGCCACCGCAAACTCCTTAAAGAGCTTGCCTAAGTCTCCTTCGAGGAACGTGATCGGCATAAATACCGCCACTAACACTAAGGTAGTGGCAATGACCGCAAAGGCGACTTCACGGGCACCCAAAAACGCCGCTTTTAAGGGGGAATCCCCTTCTTCGATACGGCGGTGAATGTTTTCCAACATCACAATCGCATCGTCCACCACCATACCGATGGCGAGGATCATCGCGAGCAGCGTCAACAGGTTGATTGTATATCCCAAGGCATAGAGCACGATAAACGTGCCGAGCAAAGAAACAGGCACCGTAATTGCGGGGATTAACATGGCACGCACGCTGCCAAGGAATAGATAAATCACAATAATCACTAAGATCATTGCGGTAAACAGCGTTTGATACACCTCTTTGATCGAGGCTTCGATAAACACTGAGCTATCGTAGCTACGCTTAATCGACATTCCCGCTGGTAATGTAGGATTGATTTTATCGACTAACGCATTAACGGCGCGGGCCACTTCTAAGGTGTTGGCGGTCGACTGTTTCGACACCCCAAGGCCAATCATGGCCTCCTTGTTGCCGCGGAACATAATGCGCTCTTCTTCCGAGCCAATGTCCACCTTAGCTACGTCACCAAGCTTGACTAAATAACCATCTTCTCCTTGAGCAATCACCAGATTGGCAAAATCCTCAGCGCTGCGATAACTTCGCTCTAAACGCACGGTAAAGTGGCGCTCCTTGGATTCAAGCGAACCTGCTGGTAACTCGACGTTTTCAGCCCTAAGTGCGGCTTCAACATCGGCCACCGTGAGGCTTCTGGATGCAAGGGCTTGTCTATCGAGCCAGATGCGCATGGCGTAAACCTTGCCCCCACCGATACGGATCATCGACACCCCGTCAACCACCGACAGACGGTCGGATAAATAGCGACGGGTATAATCGGTTAGCTCTAATGTGGTCATTTGATCCGACACTAAGTTGAGCCACATAATCACTTCATCGCCACCGTTGGCTTTTTGTACCTCTGGGGGATCGGCTTCTTCGGGTAAGTTATCTAATAGACCCGAAATTCTATCGCGTACATCGTTGGCCGCATCCTCAATATTACGACTAATATCAAACTCTAAGGTCACCTGTGAGCGACCATCGCTGCTCGATGAACTCACATGGCGAATGCCTTCGACGCCGCTGATCCTGTCTTCTATCAGCTGAGTAATGCGACTCTCAACTACCGCAGCACTAGCGCCGCGATAGTTGGTTTCAATCGAGACAATCGGCGGGTCGATATTGGGGTATTCCCGCAGCGGTAATTTATCAAATGCGACTAAACCAAAGGCCACCAGCAATAGGCTAATGACCGAGGCAAATACTGGCCGTTTAACGGAAAGATCGGTCAGGATCATACGCTTGGCTCCGTATTAGCATCGGAAAGATAGCTAAATTTTTCAGCCAGTTGGGTCTTTACCACATCACCAGGATGCACCTTAAGCAGGCCGCGGATCACCACATTTTCACCAATCGCTAAGCCATCGGTAATTTCTACCCAGCCACGGGTACGAACTCCAATAGTGACTTGCTTACGCTCGATGACATTGTCTTTATTCACACTGTAAACAAAGTGTTCTTTCTGAATTGGGATAATCGCCGACTCAGGCAACATTAGCGCCTCGCGGCTGCGTTTGATGAGTTTGACCTTCATCAGCATCCCAGGCAGTAAGCGTAAATCTGGATTTGGGATTTCGGCGCGTACAATCACGGCACGGGTGGTTGGGTTAACACGGCTATCGATGGAAATCACTTTGCCTTTAAAGATTTCATCAGGGAAAGCCACGGCTTTTGCTTCAACAAGCTTGCCGGGCTGCAAGTCTTGAATAAAACGCTCTGGCACTGAGAAATCTAATTTAATCTTAGAGATATCATCGAGCGTGGTGATCTCAGTACCCGGTGTCACTAAACTACCCACGCTCACTTGGCGCAGGCCTAAACGGCCATTAAAGGGGGCGATAATACTGCGATCATTGAGGGAAGATTGTGCCTGCTCTAACTCGGCGCGGGCCGTATCGATTAAGGTTTGCAGGCGGTCACGCTCTAATTCTGCCACTGTTCGACTGGTGACAAGCGAACTAATCCGCGCCAATTCACGCTGATTGTCACTCACTTTCACCTGCGCCACTTTCACTTTGGCTATCTGCTCGGCATTTTGCAGTTGCACCAATAAATCGCCCTTTTTGACAATATCGCCATCATCAAACTTTAATGAGGTCACCACATCAGTGACTTTGGGCGTAATGGTGACGGACTCAAATGCCTTATTTGTGCCAATAGCTTCCACTTCGTCTCGAACTTGTGCCATAGAAGCGGTGGCGATAACCACATTAGGGGTGAGCTTAACTTTTGCTTGCTGCTGCTCTTGAGGTTGCATAGCTTGATATCCAAACCATGCCGCTGCCAAAATAGCGATGATAATTATGATTTTTTTCATCTGGCTTCCAAATGATGACTCGCATTAGTGACGGCTAGTTTACCCACTCGCATCATTGCATCAATACGTTTTACTTTTTCTTACAAATTACGCTGAGCGCGCAAAATTTGTAATAACGCTGCGGACAAGTCGAAAAACACCACAGAGGTGAAGAATGCAATACGATAAATGGCAATTTAAGCGGATTGTTTCAAAATAACTTACAAATTAAGCGGTTTAATCTAAAACCATAATATAACTATTGATATTACCTAGAAATATTCTGATACATCATGCTGTATCGTCCTAGAGCAATAGGCTGAATTGCAGACACAAAAAAGGGCGATAAATCGCCCTTTTTGACTGAGGTGGAATTAACGCAGTTTGCGCTCTTCTTTCATCAGATTCGACAATGATTCATACACCTTGGCGACAACGTCATTCGATAACGGCTGATCTTCAGCGTCACGAAGCAAAATCTTAGTCTCATCAGGGGTATCACCGTCTTGTAAGAGTAAACGGTAGCTACCTTCTTTTAAGGACAATTGATTGTCGTTCCACAATGAACTCCAGAAACCTGAGTTATCGGTAAACTTGATAAAGTACAGGCCTTTAGCACTGTCCATATCTGAAATTTCAAAGCCCATTTCTGGCAATACTATACGCAGACGATCCCACACTTGCTTATAGGAAGCCTTAGCAGACCAATATGCAGCACCCTCTTCTGGCGTGACCAAATCAACATTGATCCCTAAGGTCTGCTTTAAGCGGTTTGCTTGAATGGTTTGCTCACGCTTAACGCTCATATAAGCAATGGCACTGTTAAGCATATCGATGGTGTAACGCTGCTTATCCTCACCACTGAGCATTACATCCTGCTCTTTACCATCGTAAAACTCTTCGTGTTCTACTAAGTGAATAACGATATTAGCGGTACGGCCGTGCGGACGGGTTTCGATATCGAAGCGATAACGCTGACGCAGCAGATATTCTTTATCTGAACCCCATAAACTTGACTCCAACACCTCTCGGCTTTCAATCCAATCGGTTTCAATGTTGCCTTTATCATAGTCGCGACTACGAACAGGGATCGCTTGCTTCGCTAAGAATCCATCTAAGTTAGCGAAAATCTCTTGCTTAAGATCGACACTGTTATCAATCGATTCAACCACAATCTTAATGTTATCGCTGCCCTCTTCCACATGCGTACCTTCTGCCATTGGCAAAACTTGCAGTGGTGGGCGGATATCAAGGTTTTTACCAACAAGCGCAGGATTTGCTTTAGCGCCGATTGCCGGAACCTCGTATTCTTTGTTGTAAGGCGGCGTTTTCAATCCCTCAGGGATCTTTAGCATTGGCGCTTGCTCAGCCTGAACATAGTCTTCAGCACCGTTGGCTTGGCGACGCTCTAATGGCGAACTACAAGCTGCAACAGCAGCAACTAAGAACAGTGGAGTGACTTTCTTTAACATTAATTATTTAACCTCTATCTGGGCACGAGTCATTGCATCTAACAACAGACCATGACATTGCTCAGAAAGTTCAGTCAAAGGTAAACGAATATGGCCACACTGAATCAACCCCATAAGATGGGCTGCCCATTTCACTGGGATAGGATTTGCTTCGCAAAACAGTGTGCTATATAAACCACGTAGTGGCTCGTCGATACTTGCGGCTAATTCGGCGTTGCCCGCCAATGCGGCGTCGCACATAGCTTTAAAGGCTTTTGGCACTATGTTGTTGGCAACCGAAATCACCCCGTTACCCCCAAGGAGCAAAAACTCTCTCGCTGTCGCATCATCACCGCTGTAAAGCATAAAGTCATTGCCGCAAAGTTCACGTAGTCGTTTAACCCGTGATACATCACCCGTGGCTTCTTTTACACCAATAATATTGCTCACGCTCACTAACTCGGCCACGGTTTCAGGCTTCATATCAACCGCGGTGCGCCCAGGAACGTTATAGAGAATTTGGGGAATATCTGTGCTGGCCGCCACGGCTTTATAGTGGGCCACTAAGCCCTTTGGCGTCGGTTTATTGTAGTAAGGTGTTACGCCTAACATGGCGTCAACCCCGACTTTAGATAAGGACTTGGTGAGTTCGATAGCTTCTGCTGTCGCATTCGCACCATTGCCACCAATAACAGGGATACGACCTGCGACAAACTTAACGGTTTGAGCGACCACGGCAACGTGCTCATTCATTGGCAGAGTCGCTGACTCACCGGTGGTACCCACGGCAACGATGGCGTCTGTGCCTTGGTCAATATGGAATTCGACTAACCTTTCAAGACTTGCAAAATCTACTGAGCCATCACTGTTCATTGGCGTGATTAAGGCTACGATGCTTCCGTTTATCATCTGACTTCCCCAAAATTTCAGGATTCGCTATGGTACTGATGCCAACCATTAATGACAAGCACTAACGGGGGTCTCAAATTGATTTAGTTATGGTAGCATTACATCCCGCACAAAAACTCGGCGCTCGGTCTCGAGTTTTCGCTCTATGATATCGAAAAAGTGAGGACAATTCATGACCAATTTCCTGGTCGTAACTGCAATGGGCGTAGACCGTCCTGGACTCGTAAGTAAACTAGCTCGGCTTGCCAGTGACTGTGACTGCGATATCGTCGACAGCCGTATGGCATTATTTGGTAACGAATTTACCTTAATCATGATGTTGTCAGGTTCGTGGGCATCCATAACGAAAATTGAAAGCTTGCTCCCGAGTCTCAGTGTTGAATTAGAACTGATGACAGTGATGAAGCGTACCTCTAAGCACACGCCGCAAAATTACCTTTCGCGCCTTGAAGTGCGCTTTACTGGTAAAGATCAGCGCGGCACGATGAAATCCATCACCCAGTTTCTTGCCGACCGCTCCTTAGACTTGGCGGCAGTACGCTCCTTCTCTGAAGAGCTTGAAAATGGCGAGCAAACGCAAACTATTTCATTAACCATCAATATTCCTGAAAAAGTTGAACTAGAAAAGCTCGAAAAGAGTATCTATCAACTCTCCGAGGAGATGGCACTGGATTGCACCATTAGACGCATGGAAGGCACGACCTCAAGAAACGACAGAGGATAATAGATGAATACCTTAACCGCTGGTGCCAAAGCGCCACTTTTTACCTTACAAAATCAACAGGGTAACGCTGTTTCACTACAAGAATGCTTAACGCGTGGTCCCGTTTTAGTCTATTTTTACCCTAAAGCGTCAACCCCTGGCTGCACAGTACAAGCCTGCGGTTTACGTGATAGCAAAGCTGAACTCGACAGCCACAAAGTAACCGTCCTCGGCATTAGCCCAGATCCTGTGGCTAAATTAGCTAAGTTTGCTGAAAAACAATCACTTAACTTTACCCTACTCAGCGATGAAGACCACAGCGTTGCTGATGCCTTTGGCGTGTGGGGCGAAAAGAAATTTATGGGTAAAGTCTATGATGGAATCCATAGGTTAAGTTTCCTCATCAACACCGATGGCACTATTGCCCATGTGTTCGATAAGTTTAAAACCAGCGACCATCATCAAGTGGTGCTGGCAGAGATTGCAGCGCAGTAATAGCCGCTAAATGGTATAGCAAGGGATTTTCTGACTAATTGCCAACGGCTCGGTTTAGAAATTTCAGTTTTAATTGCCCAAAAAAACCGCAAGCAAACATAAAATGGCCCGAAATCAGGGCCATTTTTGATGAAAAATTTTCAGCTTGTGGCGAATAAATCCTCTAATCACACCGCAACTTTAGCAGTCGCTTATTCAAGTGAATCACCAACTCAATTCAGGGAAACGATTATAGGAATACAGGCAGTAACTCTTCAGTTTGAAGCTGTTGATAGTGATTAAAATCAATCTGACAGCCATGCTCAGTCACGATTGAACCATGCGCTAAACATACATGCTCAGGAAATCCAGCAGTCATAAGCGGCTGGTTAAAACGGATGAGATCCCAACTTGAAGGCATAAATAGCTTAATCATTTGTGCAACAAGGGGATAGGGATAAACAGCCAAATCCAGATTAGTCTCAAAGCTGACGTAGGAGTTATCTCCCGGCCCTATCGATGGCGTGATATGCAAGGTAACATAGTCAGCCCCACGTATCCCATTTAACGAAAATCCCGCAGGCTGAAAACAGTGCATATCAAATTGAAAATCAGGGAAAAGTCGCTGCAATCCTAAGCGTTGATAAATCCCCTGCTCGGTTTGTGTGGGCAACTTGAGGTAATCAGCCAACTCGCCACGGATATGGTACATCATCAGTTCAAGGCAGGTATCATACGTTGACGACATAGGTTGGCCGTCAGTGCAAAACAAATTGTCAGTACAAAACAAATAGTGATGATGTGAATCTAAGTGACCAACTCGAAAGGCTTTTCCGGGGATCAAGGTCCGTAATTTCGCAATATCGTCAGCAAAGTGCGTGCTTTGTAGCTGGGCTTGGTATTCATTCTTACGCTGATAACAGAGCGCGGCAATGTGCTCCACCCCTACGGCATGAATAAAATGGTAGACGGCTTCAACTAGGGTGCTATTGCCGCAGGTAAGAAGCAGAATTTTATCATCCCAGACGAACAGACTGGATTCACTCAGCAGATAAGCATCGCAGGCAGGATTACGGATTGTTGACAGGATTTCCGCATTGGCACAGGCGACCAAGGTTGACCAAAAGCCGTACTCTCGTTGGCGCAGTGATGCCATATTGGAAGTGAGTCTGATCTCAAGCTTTTTTTCCGCGCCTTCAAAAAACATCAAGCCGTTCGCCTCATCTTATCCCTGTGTTTGGGCATCTAATCTATTGGTATATCAGTCATTCATGGCTCGCTTGCAACGTTGACTTAAATGTATGCACGCATTTTAAGACTGATAACCCATCAATTTTGCGCGGCTATTTTTACACGACTAGCGCCGCAATAAAACCACCGCGCTTGCTTTTACAAGGTGACAGCCTTGCAACGCACTCACCTTTACAACTCGCTAGCAAAAATAATAGGCTATAAAAAACAAAAGTCAGCCTAAGTGTCCCTAGGCTGACTTTTTTAACACACTCAATATTAAGAAAAATCTTCTAAATAAGTGTAACCTTTTAGGCCCACTTGTAATTCTTCTAAAATTTGTGCGCGTTCATCCTCAACAATATGCTGGTTGACTAACTCTTCGTAAGTCCGCATAAAGTCAACGGCATCTAAGTTAACATAGCGTAATACGTCAGCGACTGTGTCACCGGCAAGTACCGATTCAATATTGGTCATACCGTTTTCTTCAATGCTGACAACGGCCGAGTTAGTGTCGCCAAATAAGTTGTGCATATCCCCTAAAATCTCTTGATATGCCCCCACCATAAAGAAGCCGATCAAATACGGGCTTTCAGCACTCCACGCTGGTACTGGTAGCGTAGTTTCAATCCCTTGGCCGTCTACATATTGATCCACAATACCGTCAGAGTCACAGGTGATGTCCAGCATCACAGCGCGGCGCTCCGGCGCTTTGTCTAAACCAGACAATGGCAGCACAGGGAAAACCTGATCGATACCCCAAGCATCCGGTAAGGATTGGAATAATGAGAAGTTAACGAAGAACTTATCGGCTAACTTTTCATTTAACTCATCAATAATCGGTCTGTGGTAACGGTTTTTGGTGCTTAACAAACCTTGAACTTCGTGACATACACGTAGGTTAGCCTGCTCAGCCCACGCACGTTCTGCCAAGCTTAATTGGCCTAAGGCAAACAATGATTGCGCTTCTTGCAGGTCACTTTGGCTATCATGATAAATCTCAATCAAGGCACGTTGATCGGCACGACCACTCAGCTCAGTCCAAGATTGCCACATGTTGTGCAGCAGCTGCGGCGATTCTTCCGCTGGCGGCTGGATATCTTCAACCTGATAAGCTTCTGTGCCAATCACATCGGTGATCAGTACCGCATGGTGCGCCGTTAAGTGACGGCCAGATTCTGAAATAATACGTGGCATTGGTTGCTCGTACTCATTACAGATATCGGTAAGCACATTGACGATGTTGTTCGCGTATTCGCTTAAACCATAGTTCATTGAGTTATTACTTTGGCTACGAGTGCCGTCGTAATCCACCGCTAAACCACCGCCGACGTCGAAGCAGTTGATGCTGGCACCTAACTCACGTAATTCACAGTAGAAACGCGCCGCTTCGCTCACACCTTGACGAATATCGCGGATATTGGCGATTTGCGAACCTAAGTGAAAGTGCAATAATTGCAGCGAATCCAACATATCGCTTTGTTTTAACTGGTCAACTACAGTCAAAATCTGCGCCGCAGATAAACCAAACTTAGACTTTTCGCCACCGCTGGCTTGCCACTTGCCTTTTCCTTGGAATGCAAGGCGAGCACGTAACCCTAAGCGAGGTTTCACCCCTAAACGCTCAGACTCGGCCAGTACCATCTTCAGCTCAGACAGTTTTTCTAAAACGATATAGACCTTATGGCCTAACTTTTCACCAATTAAGGCTAAACGAATGTATTCGTTATCTTTGTAACCGTTACATACGATCACTGAACTGGCTTTTTGCGCCATGGCGAGTACGGCCATTAATTCAGGCTTACTGCCGGCTTCTAGGCCTAATTGTGGAACTTCTTTTGATGCTTGGCTCGCAAGGATCTCTTCTACCACAGTTTTTTGTTGGTTTACTTTAATGGGGTAAACCAGCAAATAGTCCGCCTGATACTCATATTTTTGTATCGCTTGGTCGAATGCTTGGCACAAACTGTTCACTCTGTGGTGCAGAATTTGCGGGAAACGAACTAATACAGGTAAAGCGACCCCTGCTTTAACCATGTCTTTTGCTAGCTCATTTAAGCCAATCTTGTGATCAGGATTCTTAGGATCCGGCGACACTGTCACCTCACCTTGGTCGCTGATCCCATAAAACCCTTGGCTCCAGTGGGTAACGTTGTACCCAGCACGAGCAGCATCAATAGACCAATCATTCATTTTTATTTAGCCCGTCTATAAAAAAATGGGTTAAACGGTCAGTGCAACATTGCAAGACCGCCCGTTCGACAAACCCAGGTAAACCATATAGTTACCTGACATACAGTTAGGATGAATTCACCCTAATTTGTGCAGCAAAATCAACCCAGCTTAGGCGACATTGATGCGATTTCCCTTAACGCAACCGGGATTAACCCGATACTCTTTTACCTTGGCGATAACAAGATGGTGTTTATATCCCCCTTTATCGCCATAGGTCTTTCACCCAATGGCATTAACCATAACGCGCTTTGAGGTTAAAAAACACTCAAAACCTTAAGCTTAAGCGTTGCGTCTCCGCTCAATATGCCTCTCTCTAAAAACGAGGTGCCGATTAAGTGGATAAACAATAGGTAACACTAAGGATAAACATTAGGTATTAAGCGGCAAGGCATCACCAAGCACACCTAACACTAGGTGAGATTATTGTAACAGGGGACTGTTGGCTTCTTCGCGGCCAGAGTTGATACGGATTAACGTGAGATGTTTAAGGCTAGTATCGTCATAGGGAACAACGATTGAGCGCTGGCATTGAGATGCTTTTAGGCAAAGAGCAAAAAATGGATGCTTGTGCATTAGCTAAACAATTCCTCTTAACCCCATGTAACCATTATAAATTGTACGTTACACGGTGAATGACCTGTGAACCATAAAATCATTACAACTCACGTAATATTTGTCATGTCTGTAACGAGCGAAGTCGTTAAACGGCGCAATTAAACCGCGCAATGTCACAGAATGCAA